>JBKQTH010000044.1:0-9161 GCA_052143275.1 Ktedonobacterales bacterium
CTTCTACATGAATAAAAATACCGAAGAGAAATGTGACTTGATTGATGAGTTACTGCAGATATACCACCGTTGGGGCCTCGCCCCAGAGCCGTTCGAGACGGTAAAACTCGCGTTCCATCTGGCCAAAGATATGTACTATGACGTCTCCAAAGTCGATTAACAGCCAGCCTCCGTCCGCGCTGCCTTCTCGGCCGCGCTGGTGGATTCCTTGCTCGGCTAGCTTGTCATGAATTGCCGAAGCAATCGCCTGAATCTGCCGTGGGTTTGAGCCGCTGCAGATTACAAAGTAATCGGCAATTACCGAGAGTTCGCGGATGTCCAGCATTACCACGTCGCTGGCTTTCTTATCCGAGGCGGCATCTACGATGATCTTGGCTAACTCAGCAGGCTCCAGATCGCGACCCTCCGTTTAGTGCTACCTACCGCTAGACAATACGCACGCCAAGTATAGTATAGCATGAAGCCAAGGTTACTTGAAGCCGATACTGGTATTTTCCCTCAAGTCTATGTAAGATAGGCAAGATGATACGACAATGTCAAGGATTTTCCGCTGGAGGATCATTTATGGGCACTCTGCATGACGGCTACAAGACGGCTGCCGGTGCACCGGAGACTACCGGTGTCGTCCAGCATACAACTACCCATGACGTGTTCAATCAGCCTCCTCCACTCTCCGATCTCAATATCTTCGAACAGGATCGTGCGCTTGCCGAAGGAATCCGCCGGGAGAATGCCGGCTGGTCGGAGGAATACTTGAGAATGATAGGACAGGTCGCCGGCAGTACCTCGGCGATCCAGTTGGGCATTGATGCCAATAGCCACGTCCCGGTTCTCGCAACCTTTGACCGCTACGGCCACCGTATTGACGAGGTGGTCTATCACCCGGCCTGGCACCAGCTGATGGAGAAGGCGGTCTCGTTTGGGCTGCATGCCTCTCCGTGGAGAGATAGCCGGCCGGGAGCGCATGTGGCCCGGGCTGCCGCCTTTTACCTGTGGTCGCAAGTTGAGGCCGGGCATGGCTGCCCCATCTCCATGACCTACGCCGCAGTACCGGCCCTGCAGCTGCAGCCCCAGCTCGCCTCCGAATGGATACCGAGGCTTACTTCCTTGGAATATGATCCCGGCTTGCGCACCGCGGCGGAGAAGAGAGGCGCACTCTGCGGCATGGGAATGACCGAGAAGCAGGGAGGCTCGGATGTGCGGGCCAATACCACCTATGCCGAGCCGCTTGGGGCTGGCGGCCCCGGTGAAGCCTATCTGCTTACCGGTCATAAATGGTTCTGCTCTGCTCCCATGTGCGACATCTTTCTCGTTCTGGCGCAGGCACGAGGCAAGGGCCTCTCCTGCTTTTTGCTACCACGGGTCCTTGGCGACGGCACTCGCAACCACATCTCAATCATGAGGCTCAAAGACAAGCTGGGGAATCGCTCCAATGCCTCAAGCGAAATCGAACTTGACCGCGCGTATGCCGTAATGCTGGGAGAAGAAGGGCGAGGGGTGCGAACCATCCTAGAGATGGTGAATTATACTAGGCTCGATTGCATAGGCGGCACCGCTGCCTTGATGCGCCAGGCGGTGGCTCAGGCCAGCCACCACGCGGCGTATCGCCGCGCTTTTGGTCGGCGGCTGATCGATCAGCCGCTGATGCAGAATGTGCTCGCCGACCTGGCGCTCGAGTCGGAGGCGGCCACCGTCCTGCTGCTGCGCTTGGCGCGCGCCGCCGATGGTGCTACGCAGGATGAGCCGCAGGAAATCTATCTCAAGCGCCTGGGCACGGCTATCGGCAAATACTGGGTTTGCAAGCGGGGCAGCGTCCATAGCGCCGAGGCGCTGGAATGCCTGGGTGGCAACGGCTATGTTGAGGAGAGCCTTATGCCCCGTCTGTACCGCGAGGCCCCGCTAAACTCCATTTGGGAGGGAGCCGGAAACGTAAATTGTCTGGATGTGTACCGGGCAATGGTGAAGGAACCGGCTACAGTGGATGCCTACTTTAGTGAAGTCCAGCGGGCGCGAGGTGGAAACGCCCATTTAGACGGCGCCGTGGCCAGGCTCGCGCGTGAGTTTAGCCCTAAGTCGGAGAGTGAGGGGGTCGAAGAGGGACAGGCCAGACGGCTCGTCGAAAAGCTGGCAACCACGCTTCAGGCGGCGTTGCTGGTGCAGTATTCACCGCCGGTTGTGGCCGATGCCTTCTGCGACACCCGCCTGGGAGGCGACTGGGGTCACGCTTTCGGTACCCTGCCAGCGCGCGTTGACTGCCAGGCTATCATCGATCGTACTCGACCGAGATTGCCCACGGAAGAGGCGGCGCCGGTACGGTGATCCCGCGCCAACTGAAAGGCAGGTGGAGTCGAATGCCAGTTTCAATACTCCGGAATGGGCCGGTTACCACTGTGGTACTCAACCGGCCGGAATGTCGCAATGCGGTCGACCGGGAGACCGCTGAGGCGCTGGCCCAGGCAATTCGCGGTTTCGAAGCCGATCCGGACGCGTCAGTCGGCGTGCTCGTTGGCGAGGGCGGGGAGTTTTGCGCCGGAGCCGATCTCAAAGCCATCGCCGATGGCCGGCCGAACCGTCTAGAGCACGAGGGTGACGCTCCCATGGGGCCGACCCGTATGCTTCTCAGCAAGCCAGTTATTGCCGCAATTTCCGGCCACGCGGTTGCTGGCGGGCTCGAGCTGGCACTCTGGTGCGATATGCGCGTCATGGAGGAAGATGCCGTTGTGGGAGTTTTCTGCCGGCGCTGGGGCATACCGCTGATCGACGGCGGAACGGTGCGTCTGCCGCGATTGATTGGGCAGAGTCGCGCACTGGATTTGATCCTTACCGGTCGCCCAGTGGGGGCTCCGGAGGCCTACGCCATCGGACTGGTCAACCGAGTCGTGCCCAAAGGACAAGCGCGTGAGAAAGCTGAGTCCCTTGCCGCTGAGCTCGCGGGGTTCCCACAGGCATGCCTGCGTGGTGACCGCAGATCGGTCTATGAGCAATGGGGGCTGCCGCTCGCGGCTGCGCTCGCCAGCGAATTTAGCCGCGGACTCAGTATTGTGAAGACAGGAGCGCGGCCAGGAGCAGAACAGTTTCTTCGCCAAAAGACCTCGGGAGAGTAGCTGGGACTTAGGCTAGAGATTGCTGGATAATGGCGGAGTGTTGGCCCGAATCTACGGCAAAGTCTGTCTGGTAGCGTCGATGGCGTCAAGGAGCTGCTGCCGAGAAAAGGGCTTTACCAGCTCTCCTGCGGTGAGGGGGATATCCGGAGCAGAGAGACGCACAGTCGAGGACATGAGGATGACCTTGTGTCCCGCATTTCGCAATTCTGAATCCGACTCTATTTCATGCACGACACTGATTCCATCCAGGACCGGCATGACAATATCGAGCAATACGACATAGGGCTCGGCGGCGTTCCGGAGTCGAAGCAGCGCCTCCTGTCCATTGGCCGCCATCATAACGTGATGTCCATGAGGCTTGAGAACTGAGACGATCATCTCGCGAATGGGCGCGCTGTCATCCACTGCAAGAACGGGCTCGGGAGCTGGCATCGACTACTCTTCCTTCATGTTCCGTTCGCAAATTCTTGGCTCTGTACATACGAGATTGCCGGTACCCTATAACAAGATTGGTGACCAGATCAGTGAAGCTTCGTGTCGGGCGTCTCGCTCGAGACCTGCCCCGATTAGCGCGACTTACCCAGCTTCCTGCCTTCGTTCCGCGCAAATACCTCGTGGGAAAGCCACCGATCGTGATCTTATGCATTGTACTCCCAATGTCAAAGTCTCGCAGTAGTCTCCGTTAGCCTCCGGTAGCAGTATGTTGTTGGACGTTGCCTTCTACCTTACACCTATCATGGCCCAAAATCTGCAAAGCGCTGGGAGAGGCGAGCTTTCCTTACCGGTGGTCCGGCTCGTCTGGCGTAGCAGCCACAGTAGCCGCCTCCTAGCAAGCAAAGAGAGGTATAGCATGCAGGCATCTGTACGAGCATTGGGTCAGGAATGGTGGATCTTTTTGCTAGAAGGGTTCGTGGCCATCGTTTTTGGTCTCATCGCACTCTTCTGGCCGGGCCCCACCCTAGGCGTGATTGTACTTTTGTTTGGTTTACTCGCCTTGATTACTGGAGTTGTGGGCGTGTTTGCCGCAATCGGAGCAGCGGGTAATCACCAGCCGTGGGGTTGGAAATTGACCGCCGCCCTACTGGGGGTCTTAGTAGGACTTGCGATACTTCGCTTCCCGGGAGTCACCGTACGCGTCCTACTGTACCTCATAGGATTTTGGCTTATTCTGGGAGGCATCGTAGGGATCGTAGAAACGTTTGCCAGGCATACCGAGGTGCCTCACGCCTGGCTGCTTCTGCTCACCAGCGTGATCTCGGTGCTGTTTGGGATTGTGATGTTCGCCTGGCCCTCGGTGGGCCTGCGTACGGTCATCTTCCTGGTAGGAATCTATGCCCTGGTGGAAGGGATCGCGCTCTGCGTACTGGCATTTCAGGTACGTCGGTACGCCAACCGCACGCTCGGAGAGGCTCGCCCCCCCACCGGAGCTTATCCGGCAACCTAAGGCTATTGACCTAAGGCTATTGACCTAAGGCTATTGACCTAAACTGACTTAAGCTAACCGGCAGACGTTGCGTTTACCGCGGCGAGCGTGGCTTCAAGGATGTCAAGTCCACGCTCCATCTGCGGAGCCGTGGTCACGAGAGGCATGAGCAGCCGGATGACATTGTCAAACAACCCGGCCTTGAGGAGGATGAGCCCTCGCTCGCGTGCGCCGGAGAGTACGGCATTGGTTTCGGAGTCGGCTGGTGTACGCTCCGCCCGGTCTCGCACCAGCTCGATGGCCATCATAGCGCCTAGCCCACGCACGTCTCCAACCAGCGTGAAAGAGCCCTGCCACTCCAGCATCCGCGCGCGAGCCTGCGCCCCCAGACGCTCCGCGTTCTCCAGCAACCCCTCCCGCTCGAACACATCCAGCACCGCCAAAGCGGCGGCGCAGGCAACTGGATTGCCCCCATAGGTTCCGCCTAGACCACCGGGCAATGGCGCATCCATGATCTCGGACTTCCCGACTACAGCGGCCAGCGGCAGGCCGCCGGCCAACGATTTCGCCATCAGGATCAGATCCGGCTCAACGCCGAAGTGCTCGCAGGCGAACATGCGGCCGGTCCGGCCAAAACCGGTCTGGATCTCATCGGCAATAAGGATTATGCCGTGGCGCCGGCAGATCTCCTGTAGCCTTGGCAGGAAGCTGTACGGCGGCACGACGAAGCCGCCCTCGCCCTGAACTGGCTCCACGATGACCGCGGCTACCTCCTCCGGCGCCACTCGAGAGAGGAACATTCTTGACAGAGATTCCTCCCAGTCGCAGCTGCAGGCATCATCCGGCGAGTGGCCCCGGCGGTAGCAGTAGGGGTATGGTGTGATATGGATATCGGTGGCAACCGGACCAAAGTTCTGGCGGTACGGGCGCAGCTTGCCCGTAAGTCCGAGAGCCAGGTTGGTCCGTCCATGGAAGCTGTTCTCAAAGGAGATGACGGCGCGGCGACCAGTGGCGGCTCGCGCGATCTTCACGGCATTCTCGACGGCTTCAGCGCCGCTATTGATGAGCAAGGTCTTCTTCTCGGACCGTCCGGGAGCGATTTGGGCCAGACGCCCGGCCAGCCGGATATAGAGCTCAGGTGTCATCACATGGGTGCAGGTGTGAGTATATTTTGCGGCCTGCTGGACAATTGCCGAAACCACAGCCGGATGGCTATAGCCTACGTTGAGCGTCCCGATGCCTCCGGCAAAATCCAGATAGCGGTTGCCGTCTACGTCGACGATTTCAGCGCCGTTTCCCTCGGACGGATATACGTGATGGTACGTGTAGACGCCACGAGGAAGGTAGCGATCGCGCTCAGCATCCAGAGCCCGAGACCTGGAACCCCGGGCAGTTCTGGAGCTAGCTGCTGCCGATGTCCTACGTTGCTGGTGTTTGGTATTAGCCATGAAATCATTCCGTTCAGCTATCTCGAGTTCACGACACCGCACCTGGACTATGAGTGGACTACGACCTGGACTACGACCTGGACTATGACCTGGACTACGACAAGAGCACGGCCGTAGGCGCCGGAGAAGCCGGAGAAGCATTGATTACCGCCTGGACGGAGCATATACTGCAAGTTACTAGCGCACTCTGGCAGCACCCGGCACAGATAAGGTTACCATGCGGACGCAAGTCAAGCGGTAGAAGTGCGGCAGAAGTGCGGTAGAAGTGCGGTAGAAGTGCGGTACAAGTGCGGTACAAGTGCGGTGGAGAATCCACAAGGTAATGGAGGTAGCAGAAGATGTCAGCATCAACACTCGGCGGCTACGCAGTCTCCTCGAGTGGAATTCCACCGAGTCCAGCACGTGCTCTGCCGGAGAAATTCAATGCGGCTGCCGCCATTGTTGATGGCGCTCTGAAGAATGGCTGGGGTGAACGCGTAGCGTTTCGCACCGACGAGCGCCAGTGGAGCTACAGCGAGCTGGCGGTCGAGGCCAACCGGACAGGCAACGCCCTGCGCGCGCTGGGCGTTGAGATGGAGCAGCGAGTAGTGCTGCTCCTCTACGATAGCGCCGAGTTTGCCAGCAGCTTCTTTGGAGCCATCAAGATCGGAGCCGTGCCTATACCCTTGAATACGCAGCTGCGTCCCGATGACTATCTGTATGTCCTGCAGGATAGCCGAGCCCGGGTGCTGATCATCGAAGGCGACCTGTGGCAGCAGTTGGCGCCGTACCGGCACCGGATGGAGTTCGTGCGGCACGTAGTAGTGGTACGGCGTGGCGATGCCGCGCCACCCGCCGGCTCGACGATCGATTACGCCTTTTTCAACTCGGCGGGACTAGCCCACTTGGATACCGCCCCCACCATGCGCGATGACGCCGCCTTCTGGCTCTACAGCTCCGGCAGCACCGGTTTCCCTAAGGGCTGTGTGCATCTGCAGCATGATATGTATTGCTGTAACGAGCTCTACTCCAAGTCTGTGCTCCAGTTGGGACCTGAAGACATCACCTTCTCAACCGCCAAGCTGTTTTTTGCGTATGGACTGGGTAACGGCCTCTACTTTCCACTCAGTGCCGGAGCCAGTGCGGTGCATTATGCCGGGCGTGTCACGCCGCAGGCAGCATTTACGACGATCGCCCGTGAGAGGCCCACTGTCTTCTTTGGTGTGCCGACTCTCTATGCGGCGATGTTGGCGCTTCCAGAGACGGCCGGGCCTTTTGATACATCGTCGCTGCGGCTCTGCGTCTCGGCTGGCGAGTCGCTGCCCGCCGACCTCTACCGGCGGTGGCTGGATCGCTTCGGGTTAGAGATACTGGATGGCATCGGCAGCACGGAGGTTCTGCATATCTTCATCTCTAATGCGCCGCATCAGGTGGTTCCGGGGAGCACCGGAAAGGTGGTGCCGGGTTATCAGGCGCAGATCGTCGACGAGCAAGGGCAAAAGGTGCCCCAGGGTGAGATCGGCAACCTGCTGATCTCAGGCGACAGCACGTGTTCTTCGTACTGGAACAAGCACGAGCGGACCAAAGCCACGATTCTTGGGAGTTGGATCCAGACCGGCGACAAGTTCTACCAGGATGACGCCGGCTTCTTCTGGTACTGTGGCCGGTCCGACGATATGCTCAAAGTCAGCGGACAGTGGGTGTCTCCAGTGGAGGTTGAGGCTGCTCTCGCCAGCCACCCGAGCGTGCTGGAGGCAGCGGTGGTGGGACGCGCCGACCGGGATGAGCTGATCAAGCCGCAGGCCTACGTAGTGTTGCAGGCTGGCGTACCGCCGAGCAATGCCCTTGCGGAGGAACTGCAGCAGTATGTCAAGGAGACGCTGGTTCCGGTGAAGTACCCCCGCTGGATCGTCTTCGTGGATGAGTTACCTAAGACTGCAACCGGCAAGATGCTGCGCTATATCCTCCGCCAGCGGGCGGCGGGAGAGAGCCAGGACCCTGGCTCTCCCCTCGAGTATCCCGTGTGACACTCTCAGTCCCCTAAAGGGGGATGAGCTTCTTGACGACTCTGGCAGTACGGCTCCACCCTCGCGGGTCTCTCTGGACCATCCCAGCAGTTGATCTGCCAGCTCCCCAAGACAACATCCATCCGACGACGGATGGCCCGTGTCCGGGCGACTACGACGGACCGGCAGAGAGGCGCTACCTCCGACAGCCACCGGTTGTTTATCCCGGCGACTGCCCTGTACAGGACCGGCTCGTCGATACGTGATCGCAACGGGGAAGCTGATCGGTTGCCCATACGCTAGGGCATGCATATTGACACTGCCCACCACATCCCGGTGGCCGACAAAGCCGCACTCGGGGTAGCGGCAGACCCACTCTCGCCCCTTGGGCGTCTTCTGAGACCGTCGGCATGCTGGACACTGGCTGCTCGTTCCCCGTTCGCTGCCCGTGAAGCTCTCGATGCCGACGCGGCTCGCCTTCTCTTGCAGATACTGGATGTCTTTGCCATACTCCCATTGGCTCATCCGTTGGTGATGATGCCGTCCGGTGGGACGGTTGCGCACCCCATGAGGGTTACCGATAAAGAGGGTGCCGACCTGCTGCTGCTGGCAGAAGGCAATCACTTTTCTGGTGCCCTTATGCCGCAGATCGCGGACCTGGCGCTCAATGCGGCTGCTCTGTTGTTGACGAGCGTATTGCAGTTTGCGCCAGCGCTTGGAGCCCCGCTCACAGCGCGACCGCTTCCTGGCGAGCTGCCCGAGAGCCCTATTCTGCCGGCGTTTGAGGGAGCGGATGCCGCGCCCCGAGATGAGGATCGCCTGCCCGGTGTTGGTACTGACGGCCGCCTGATGAATCTCTCCCAGATCCACCGCCGCCTGCACAGGTCCGGAAGCGCTCACCGTGCCGACGACGGGCACCGACAGATGCAGTTCGTAGCCATCCTTCCAGACCAGCTGACAGCCGCCCACCGGCTCGGGCAAGGTCGTAGGGTCCAGATGGAAGATGAGCGGTGGGCGTCCCCGTCCCATGGGCAAGAGGATCTGCCCACGTTGCAGACAGACGGTCTGCGCCGGCCAGGAGAGCGGGTAGTAACGCTTGTCTTTGTAGGGGTAGCGCATCTTGTGATAGCGCTTGGGGTCACGAGCTTTGAGCTCGGCGGTGGTCTTGACATTGGCCAGGAAGGCATGGCAGATCATTTGT
>JBKQTH010000045.1:0-6021 GCA_052143275.1 Ktedonobacterales bacterium
TTCCATCGGCATCAGGATTGCCGCCGCCGGTCCGGGTATGCTTAGCGGGCACGTAATTCTACGCGCAGTCCCCCAAATTGGACTCGACCCCTGTGGTTCCCCCGAGAGCGCCGCGCACCGCGCAGGCAGTGCGAAGAGTATGGCACACGATTGACACCACACACAGTACGTCTATACTGCGGAAGTATACGGTACCAAAAATCTCCGGCCGGTAGGCAAGCCTCTGCTGCAGCTTCGGCCAAGAACTGGAGCCATGGCGTTGAAGACGATTCTCTGTTTCGGCGACTCCAATACGTGGGGACACGATCCCGCCAACGGGCTGCGTTATCCTCGTGATCAGCGTTGGCCGGGAGTCTTACGCCTATCGTTGGGCCTGGGCTATGAGATAATCGAGGAGGGGTTGTCAGGGCGGACTTCGGTCTTTGATGACCCGCTTGAGCCCTACAAGAGCGGCAAGGACTACCTCGCGCCTTGTTTGCGCTCGCATAGCCCGGTCGACCTGGTTATCCTAATGCTCGGCACCAATGATATCCAGACCCGTTACAATGTCTCAGCGCTGGAAATTTCGTTAGGGATCGGCGTCCTCGTCGAGACGATCCAAGGGAGTAGTGCCGGGCCTGGTAATAGCGCGCCGGAGGTGTTGCTGCTTTCGCCGCCCCCGATTCGCCCAGTTCCGCAAGAGTGGGCCGAGTCCTTCATTGGAGCCGAGAGCAAGTCACAGCAGTTGGCCAGGTACTATCAGCGCATCGCCGATGAATACCAATGTGAATTCCTTGACACCTCGCAATATGTCGTTTGCAGCGAGAGCGACGGAGTCCACTGGGATGCCGGCGAGCACGAAAAACTGGGGAAGGCGCTGGCGCCGCTAGTAAGATTGCTAACGCGATGAGATCAGCTGGCGCTGCGGCTATAGACCACGTACCAGCTCTTTGAACTGGTTACCTCGGTCGAACTCATTAAGGAATAATCCAAAACTGGTAAAGCCTGGCGAGAGCAGAACAACGTCGCCTGGTGCCGCGGCGCTTCGTGCCTCTTCCAGAGCAGCTTCCAGGCTCGCTGAAGGGGCAAGTGGCGCAGTGGCAAGAGCGGAGTTCCCCTGGGCCCTCGCCGCGGTACGAATGGCAGATGCCAGGTCCAGCGAGGCGTCGCCGGCTAGCAACACCACATGTTTGACTCGCACGGCAATCTCAGCAGCGAACTCCTGCGGGTCGAGATTCTTGCTGTTGCCGCCAGCGATCAGGACAATCGGCTGAGTAAAGCTCCTTAGTGCGGCAACGCCAGCAATCGGTGCGGTGCTGGCGCTATCATTTACATACAGGATACCACCGGTTTCGCGAACCGCCTCCAATCGATGAGGAATGCCGGTAAATCCGCTCACTGCCCGGCGGATTATATGAGGGCCAATGCCCAGGAGTTCCGCAGCGAGTGTCGCTGCCTGTACGTTGCCCAGATTATGGTCTCCGCGCAACTTGATATCATCTCGATACAGGAAGAGGCGCTCATCACTGGACAGGCCACGAGGAGTAGCGGTACTTGACTGCGGTGCATAGAGCCAGACATGTTCGGCTGGGGCTGTCTCCGCATAGGCACGGGTGTAGGCGTTCTCCCAATTAAAAATGGCAGTATCGCCGGGTCCCTGGTAACGGAAGATACTGGATTTGGCCTCGCCGTAGTCCTCCATTGAGCTATACGAGTTAAGGTGATCAGGGAGCAAATTGGTGAAGATAGCCAGATGTGGGCTTCGGTGTATGGGGTGAAGTCCCTCCAGCATCCAGTTACCGAGTTCCAGCACTACCCAGCGATCCGGCGCCATCTGTGATAGCAGAGAAAGCGTCTCGATACCGCCGAGGTTCCCTCCAAGTAACGGCTCCATCCCCGCCTCTTGCATCGTGGCATAGAGCAGCATGGTAGTGGTGCTTTTACCACGAGTACCGGTTATACCAGCAATCCTACCCTTCCAGGCCCGAAAGAACCAGGCGATCTCCATTTCTATTCGCGCTCCAGCTGCCCGGGCAACAGTTAGAAAAGGGGAATCAAGCCGCACACCAGGGTTGCGTACAACTACATCGGCATGCTCAAAATCCGAGCTGGTATGATGGCCCAACACATACCGAATAGGCAGGCCGGCCAGCTTCTGAATACTGGGCTGCAGTACTGACTCCGGGCGCAGATCGGTTACCACCACTTCACGTGCCGACTGCTCCACCGCATAACGCGCCGCCGCCACACCTCCTCCGAGCAGACCCAGCCCCATGACCAGAACTCGCTGTCCGTGTAAGCTATTCGGGTCGGCTAGGCTCTCAGTGGTCTCCTGCTTTGCATCCTGATTATTAGCCATTACCAGGCTCCCTGCGGGTCCAACCTATCTCATCCGCTCCGAGCGCCTCACGGCGTATGTGCGTGCTGTGCATTATGCCCTCACAGACCCGTCATCGTCCAGAAACAGGCGCGCATGCCGAAGATAGACAAAAGGTCTACGCTAGTCGCGGCAGGTACATGCCCCACCACAGTTACAGCCGCCGGCCTGAGCGCCGATTTCGTCCATGTCATCCATATCGCCACCATCACCCCAATCATCACCGCCGTCGGTAAAGTCGTCACCGTCGCCAGCCTTCCCTCGCCGGGCGATCAGTGGAACGAGCTTACGCACATTCTGGCTCTGGCAGACCGTACAGGTCATCTCACCAAGTGACTGCTGGTAGCTAGTTAGCACTTCAAACCGGCTGCCACAATCTCGGCAGCGAAACTCATACAGCGGCATAGTTCTCTCCTCGTCAGCAACATCATACGTTCACATCATGGACTAGAATCGCGGCTGGTAATCCACTGATATAGTGGCATATCACCTAAGTGCAATTCAAGGCACCGGGATTCTTCACCATCCTTTTGGTGGATACATAGCACGATGGAGCTATAGTTAACAGCAGATTGAATGGGCGAGTCATACAGCAATCGGATGTCTCCCCCGGCGGGCGCAGTATGGAAAACGGTGAGAGGTATGGCTATCGTGTGGCTGGCTGTGCTCGGCGCAACGATCGTGGTAGGGATCCTCATAGCTCTGGTCTATGTAACGGCAGCCGGCAAAGTTCCCGATCCAAAGGTAGTTGCCATCTGGGCAATAAAGCTCTGGATCATCAATCTTGGTCTGGAGCTGGCAATTCTTTACTTTGCTGAGCCGGCGCTGACCGGCCCCTACTGGGGAGGCCAATGGCTCTTTATGCCGCTGCTCTTGACGGGAGCGCTGGCGTTCTTCGGCGGCAGCTTAACTCAAGTGCGCCTAGCACTTGACTCCTTTACTGAACGTATCAACAGCGGGAATCTGGGGATAGGTGATTCAAAGGCATCGCATCGTAGCACAGTCCACAAAGTCAGTGGCATAAATGCCGCCGAAGCACGCGGCCGTCCGGGAGGATTATTGGCGCCGGCGCCGCGTACCGGATCGGTTGGCGGCGCTCTCGCAGCGATATTGGTAGTGATTCTCGCTTTACCTGGGAACGGCCTCGTTACAGTTGCGACTACTTGGTTCAATCCCAATACCCAAGAGCTCGCCTCCATTCCCCACATCATATCGGAGCCATCCTCCGTGCCACTCCCGCCGACCGATGTAAATCACATCGTCTTGGTGTCACATGGCGTAGCCGCCTATCTGGGCCAGCAGGCGCTCTCAGCTAGCGGCCAGAATCTCGGTTCCGAGTATCACACCAACCTGCAGGAATATACTCTGCAGTCGGTGGATGGGCATCTGTACTGGATCGCACCCCTGGTCTACAACAACGTCTGGGCCAACTTGGGCAAGTGGGAGAGCCCAGGCTTTGTGGTGGTAGATGCGGAGGACCCAAATGTCCCTGCCAAGCTTCATGTCGGCCTGCATATGCGCTATCTACCTGATGCGCTCTTCAATCAGGATCTGTTGCGTCACGTATACCTAAGCGGCTACACCAACGCCAACCTGGCAGATCCAACTTTTGAAGTAGACGACGCCTGGAAGCCGTATTACACCATCTCGGTCATGGTTCCGTCTCGTGGGTTCACCGGCGACGTGGTCAAGAACGTGTTATTGGTGGACCCGCAAAGCGGCATAGTCCATGAGTACGCACCGGATCAGGTGCCATACTGGGTAGACCGAGTCATACCGGCCAGTACGGTCATAGAGTACCTGCAGTGGTGGGGCGAATACCACGATGCGCCATGGTTTAATCCATCTGGCGCCAACCAACAGGTACCCGCAGTAACCGACCCCAATGAACTACAGCTACTTTTTGACAAGGTTGGCCAGAAGGACACGCCGGTCTGGCTGGTGCCTATGACTTCGAGTTCGAGCGCCGATGACGCCAGCACTGGAATCGTTCTCTTCGACACGCGGGATAACACCGGGCGTTTCTATTCCCTAGCCGGGCTGGGCATAACCTCGAACGTCGAGACTACCTTCGCCTCGAATCCAGGGAATATTCGTGGGTATCAGGTTTCAAATGTACAACTGTACGACATATTTGGCGAACCAACCTGGGTAGCCACCTTCTATGAGCCGAACCAATATGGAGAAATCTTTCAGGCGGTGGGTATCGTAGATGCCCGTCACTTGAGCGGGTCAAACGTAATCATGGCCCCGGAGAAGAACCAGGCTCTCGCGGGGTACGCAGAGTGGCTCAGAGACAACAATATCGCATCGGGAACGACCGTGCCGAGCGGTGCAGAGGTGAGGGTACAGGGCAAAGTCGCGCGCATCTCATCCGAGGTCGAGTCGGGAACAACTGTCTACACAATGCTGCTCACGGGACAGAACCACATCTTCGATGCCGGACTGGCTGTCAGTCCTGAACTGCCGCTAGTTCAGCCCGGCGACACCGTGGTAGGTACGTACCTGGAGACGGGCCAAACCGTAGTGACATTTAGTCAGTTCACCGACCTGAGTCTGCCGCTTAGTACCGCTACGCCGCCCAGCGCAACGACAGCCACGCCTGGAACGTCATAAGGAGCGACGGAAAGGATGGCCTGGGATATGCAATGCCAATTTGACCAGGCGTTTGCCAGGATGGCGGGCAATGATGTGCGGTATACCATACAACGGATACATTCTGCAGACATTCGGCAGGTGTAACAAAAGATGAGGGTAATGATGCGCAACGAGCAAGGAGACCAACCTACGGCAATGTCGGCGACAAACGAAGAGACAAGCAGCGCTCCGCTGGCTCTACAAGGAGGGCAAGCCAGCCCGCTCCGCGAGAATATGGTAGCCAATGACGGTACTACTCCCGTGATCGGCGACGTCACGGTAGAGAAACCACAGGCGTACGGCCCTGAGATTGCCCATCCAGTTCATACGGGTCGCAAGCATGTCTCCACCACGTCACGGAAGTTAGCCGAAATAAGTATGCAGACAGATGATGTAGCTGAGCAGGTTTCTCCAGTGGCCTCGCAACCGGTACAGCAGGTCCGGCGGGGCGGTATATCACCGGAGAACACCGTGTTTGTTTCGCTCAGCTTTGAAGGTCCCGACGTGTATTCTTCGGCAGGTGGGCTGGGGACGCGCGTCACCGAATTGACTGAATCGCTTGCCGGCCTGGGATACGAGACCCATCTGATCTTTGTTGGGGATCCCAATAAGCCGAGCAACGAACGGCGGGTCAATGGCAAGCTGCATCTACAGCGCTGGGGACAATGGATCAGCAAGTACTACCCTAACGGTGTCTATGATGGGGAAGAACACAAACTTTACGATTATAACGAGTCGGTGCCTCAGAGTGTGTATACTGAGATTGCCTTGCCGGCAATCGCCCAGGAAAAGATGATAGTCATCATAGGAGAAGACTGGCACACCTCCGAGGTCGTCTGCCGCATCTCTGATCTATTGCACTGGCACAATCTACGGCATCGGTCGGTATTGATGTGGAATTGCAATAGCCTGATGTCGCTACATCGCATTAATTGGGGCCGGCTGAATTATTGCTCAACTATCACCACCGTCAGCCGCTATATGAAGCATCGCCTCTGGGAATACGGCGTCAATCCACTGGCAATCCC
>JBKQTH010000046.1:0-40966 GCA_052143275.1 Ktedonobacterales bacterium
CGATTGGTTATTCTCTCTTTCTTGCCGCAGCCAGGATTACGCAGTCCGACTACCAAGCTGCGATAACCACCCCCACCGAGCCTGTAGAGACGCCCACAGAGCCATCGGTGCTGGATAGATTATCAGCGGCAACCGCTGGGCGCCCCGCGGAGGACGCCGGTCAACGTGAAAGCCTTGTCGCCGTCTCGACCCCTGAGCTTTCGCTTCCCGGAAGTGACTCATGGAATCGTGCACTGGAACCACCCACATTTCAGCGTCCAAAAGCAGGCAGCATCCGGCGTTCCAACCGTTAGCGAAAACGCTAGCTTGCCAGTAGCGTTTGCCGGTCAGGTTCAGTCTCTCTGCCCGCTACCGGCGCCATTTCCAGCAACTCGACCAAGGCGTAAAGCTGTTCCAGGTTGAACGGCTTGGGCAGGTATGCCATCGCAGGAGAGGGCGGCAATTCGCCTGGTGTGAGAGCCGCCGTCATCAAAATGAGCGTATGCCGTCCGAGCAGCCTGGGCTCCAGAGTGAGCTGGCGGCATACCTCCCGGCCGTCCACATGTGGCATCATGATATCCATAAGAATGATACAAGGATGCTCTGCTCTGGCTGCCCGCAGATAAGTTAAGATTTCTAGACCATCCCGGAACGCCGTGACCTCGTGCCCCTCGCACTCCAAAGCAAATCGTAGCAGCTCTCGAATTGCCCGGTCGTCGTCAACTACTAGAACGCGCGCCATAGCCGTGCCCCTTTCACGAAGTGAGACAGTAGCGGTAGGCTGCCTCATGGCTTCAAATTGAAATTAGAACTAACGTTCTAATGGACAAGCATAGCACGTGCCACTTTAGTTTGCAAGGGCTGTTGGCCGGGGCCACTAGGCGATAGAGATACTAGACCGTTTGGGCTACTGTGGAGGTGCCGCCAAGCGGAATGGTGGACTGCTGAGACTTCTCGTGAATTCCTTCATCACACTGCAACTCGACGGAACCGATCCGCACGATATCACCGGGAGCTACCAGCGATGGGGCGCGGAGTACCTCACCGTTCAGAAATGTGCCGTTGCTACTATTGAGATCAGAGAGGAAATATCCAGCTTGTTGGCGAACAATCTGAGCATGAAGACGGGAAACCGACTCATCCGGAATACTGACCTGCCGCTCCTGGTCACGGCCAACAGTAATCACCGGCTGGTCGATTGGCCAGGTGGCCCCGGACACACATGGGCTCAGACCGGTCAGAATGAGAGGAGCTGGCTCAGTCAGCTTTAGTGGTAGAATAGTGGGCACTTTCTTGGTTTCAACTTCGAGTTCCACATGATGCCTCTCCGGGTGTTTCGGCAGGCTTTGGGCAGCGGAAAGCAGCTCGAAGCGATAGCGCTGTGATCCCAGTTCCAGGATATCACCGGAGACCAGCGGTACCGGGCCTCGTACAGTTTGCCGGTTGACCAGCGTGCCGTTCATGCTGTTGCGGTCGACCACCTGCACTCGACCATGATCCCAGTCGATCTCAGCATGGTGCCGTGATGTCCGCTCGTCCTCTATGACGATGTCGCAATCCTTCTCACGTCCAAGTACCGTCATCTGGCGGGTCAGTATGATGGGCTGGCCTTCTCCCCGGGATCCCTCGGGCTCACGTGGGTTTCCCACGGGTATCAGTTGGCCCCAGGGGATACCGGGACCCAGAGGCTCGTGGTAGCGCGCCGGATCGTCGAGCGGCACCAGTGTAGATCCCTGCAGCATGTGCGGCCCGGAGGCAGCGGCATTAAGCTGAGGCTCGGCAAGGAGGACATAACCAACCAGCATCCCCAGCGGAATCAGCCAGCCCAGTATCGCTGTCCAGCACAACCAGAGGAGTACCTCGCCACCGGCTAGTGATGGACCATACAGCTCTAAGCGGTTTTGATCCCACCAGATTGGCGCGAGCATGAACACACTGGCCATGAGGCAGGCGAGAACCGAGCGGGCGAGTTGCCTCGATGACCCCTGTCTGCGCAGCAAGGCATAGGTGGTGATCCCTGCCGCAGCCAGCAGCGTGCAGGCTAGCCCACCGTAACTTCCCAGGCCAAATCGAGTGGGAAAGTCGTTGATATCCATGAGAGTTTCGCCAGCTTACCTATCTAACGATTGTCTACCGGCAGTTCCTGGTACTGAGGGAATGCTGCCCACCCTACTCTATCGGCATGATACCTTGGTCACGCTCATATTGCACATCTACTATCTCCAGGATCTCGCCCTTATCTTTCGCGTACTCGCTGTTACCAAATATATTTGCTTGCTCTCCCGTGCTCCGGCCGCCATTCGAAGGGCCATTCAGGTCTGACGTCTCCCAGTAGGAATGCGGTGCACTCGACGATTGGCCCAGAGCCACTCCCAGAAAAGCGTGACCAGGAACGATAATGAAGTACGGGCGCATGCCCAGGTATTCAACCGCCGAGGCCATGATGGCCGTCGTTTCCACACACATACCGGAGGGATCTGGACTGTTCAAAATGTCGCTCGGAAGCTTAATTCGCTGCGCGTTGTCCTGCTCGAATGGGATATTATCGGAAGCGTATGTGAGACGGTAGTCAAATTGTAGCGTGTCAAAAATAGCATCGACCTCTTCTCGAACTTGCATCTGGGTTGCTGCGTCGCCATCGTCGCCATAGCCAAAGAGCTCCGAAAGACCTGGGTACCAAGAAGGATTGTTCTCTATCTGCAGGTTGGCAAGCCCAACCAGCTTCTGGATCGCCGGCGCCGTCGGCGTGACCCAACCGGCAAGATACGGGGTGTTGTCTGTGTTGAGAGCCGAATCGTACCAGAGCATGTACTCGGGCGATTTGAGCAGAATATTGGCGCTGGTATCGCAGACAACGCCGTCGCTATTCTCGATTTGCAGGCGTAGCTCGGACATACGTTGGCCAGGTGCTACCAGCGACTCCAGTGCACTCTCTCCCAGCAGCGGCGGCTTAAACGTCTGGCTCCGGAACACTGGAGTTGCCTGAACCTGGATATTCTGCGCCTGGGTAAACTGAGGGATGCTGACTGAAATGCGCAATGTTTGTGGCTGCGGGCTGCGGTAGCGCAGCGTCAGGAGACTATTCTGATTAACATAGAGCCCGGTATAGAGTACAGTTGGGGGACTCCAGGTAACAAGCGCGCCGCAGGGCCCCGTGGCTGAGGTCCAGTCCGGGTACTTTCGCTGGTATCCCTGGTAGAGCTTTAGACTGCTGACGATGTATAGAGTCGAAGCCACTGTCAGCAGGATTGAGGCGATACCAAGGAAGGCATACTTCTTTTGCATCCCTCACCTCCCGGCTACCTTGCGCCACCTGGTCACACTGGAAGCCACCCCACATTTGGGGTACATGTATGGCATCGCTATGGTGTATACTCTTTCCGCTTACAGTGGGTAGACTAGCATCTCGATACCAGAAGCGACAACTGGGCAGGACCGGGGATGACCTAAGCCAGTCTAGAAGAAAAGTGAGAAGAAATGTCCCCGGCAATAGTCTGCCGGGGACATTTCTTCTCACTTTGGAGTGTGCCCATCCACTGATGAGGTCAGAAAACCACTGGACAGCATTACTCTGGCATTACTTAGCTTTCGGATGCCGCCTGACTCGTGCTGGCGTTGGATTCAGCGTGGTGTCCTGGTAGATGCGCGCCCACGCGTGAAGCGTCCTGTTCAACGCCGCCGATCACGCTCCCCACAACTCCGGTGACGCCATGACCAAATGCGCCTGCGTCGCTAACTGCGGAATGGCCAACTCTAGAAGCCTCCTCTTCGGCTTTACGGCTGAGTTCACCTATCTCCTCAGCCGCTTTCTTCTCCAGCTTCTCCGCCTCCTCTACGATCAATTCGATGGCCTGAATGAAAGACCGGATGATTTCCTCTATAGCCACCGTCACGCCAACCGCGTAGCCAAAGATCACTGCTAGCGCGGCGGCAGTCAGGTCTGCCGGTCCGCTCAGCACAGTGTGTGTCAAGTAGCTTGCTACAACCTCGGCGGCAACCGCGGCTATCACTGCCGCAAGCACCGAGGCAATCAGCATGGCCCGAATCGCGTGCAGGATTCCTCCAAGAATATGCTTGGCGGTTGTACCCAACACTGAAACCATTCGCCTCTCCAACATACGCTACCGCTCCTCTCACTCCCAAAGCAACCAGGGTCAACAACCAACTAGAGTATAATGACAGCGCCGAGTTGCTCTTAATGCTGGCATTAGTGTGCCAGATTTTGCGGAGCCTGGCAAGTACTTAGCGTGTGATCCTGTCCACATCGCCGCCAAGTCCATGTATCATGGGATAGTTACTGGTCTCTGATCGGGGAAAAGTCCAAAGAGACGTCCGGGGAAAAGTCCAAGCAGCATTTTGAGAATCGCGGGCATAACGAAGGCGCCGGCTGTGACTTCATCATCACGGCCGGCGCCTTTGCACAGTTGCAAGAGGATTGAGCTAGCTGCGCCACAAAATATAGCCAAGTCCGGTGGCCTGGTAAGGCAGACAGGTGACGCCTTGCTGCTTCAATCGCGCCGCCAGAGCGCTCATACGGTCATCTATCTGAGCTACTTCAGCGTTCAGTAGGGCACCAAATCGCGCCGTGCTGAGGATTTGTCCAGCATGGCGGAGCAAGACTCCTAACAGTTCTCGCTCGTCGAGGGAAAGTTCGAGAGCGCGCCCACGCCAGTGAGTTACTCCAGTGCGCAGATCCATGGTCAGACCTCCGAACCGTATTGGACTCTGGGGAGGCCGTAGCTCAGACATACCTATGTCGCTTAAATTGCTGCCCAGTATCGTCGGGTCCGTCTTACCAGCGGTGTCAAAAGGCGATGTCAGTCCCATACTCTCTCCCATCCATGCCTGGCGAGCCGACTGTGCGTACAGGAACTCATTATGACTTCCGCTCACGTCATCGCTTCCAGCGCTGTACCCATACTATAACTAATAGAAATGAGTTCAACGTGAGCCAAACCTGAGATGAATCTGAGAAATCCTCGCCAGCAAGAGGACGGAGTTTGTACGTCCCCTGCCGTACCTGACATATCATGACTGCACATGTTATGCTGTGAAGGTGACGGCGCGGCGGCCGAGACCTAGTTTGCTGTAGATGATTGACTGATTATTTGTAGTTACCGGTGCTTGATCTTGACCTGCACCGCAGTGCAAGATGCATGCGCGATCTCTAGGAGAAATTACACGTGACCATCCCTTCTACCTCTGGGGTCACCCTGGACTTTACTCGCGGCGATGCGCGTATCGCTGAACTGTTGAATCTGCAGCAAGAGATATCCGACCTCATGGCTCTTGGGGCGCTGGCTTCCTGGGATCAGAATACCATTCTACCCGAGGGCGCCGGAGAGGTGCGTGCCTTACAGATGGCGACTCTTGAGGGATTGGCGCATGAACGTAGCACCAATCCACGGCTGGGCGAATTGCTGGGCGAGCTCGAGGATGCGGTTACTGGGAGCGGGTTTACCGATCCTGACCGTGCCCTGGTGCGCGAAGCCAAGCGTGCCTATGACCAGAGCACCAAGCTGCCACGTGGCCTAGTCGAGGAGATGGCTCGTGTGGGAGCTGGTGCCTTCGAGGCTTGGCGACGTGCCCGTGAGCACAATGACTTCGCGAGTTTTGCCCCACATCTCAGCCGTACTATAACGTTACAGCGTGAGGTTGCTGACCGTTTTGGTTACAAGGAGACGCGCTACGATGCGCTGCTCGATCTGTACGAGCCGGGCATGACAGTCGCCCGTCTCGATGCGCTTTTCCCCTCCGTGCGCGACACCAGCATCCATTTGCTGCGCCGTATCCAGGCTACTAGTACCACGGTGGACGACAGCTGCCTCGAGGGGTCGTTTCTCATTGCGAAACAGCAAGCTCTTTGCGATCATCTGCTTCGTCGAATGGGCTATGACTTTACCCGTGGCTATAGCGCTCAGTCGCCTCATCCATTCACCTCGGGATTCGGTTCACCGTTCGATGTCCGGGTGACAATTCATCCCGACGAGCACCATATTCAGGCCGCCGTCATGGCAGCGATTCATGAAGGAGGCCACGCTGTCTATGAGCAGGGATCTTCGCCTACCCTGGTGCGTACGCCCGTAGCTGGAGGCGTCTCAATGGGAATGCATGAGTCGCAGTCTCGACTCTGGGAGAACGCCATCGGCCGCTCGCAGGCATTCTGGGAGGGGCAATTCAGCGCCGTATATGAGGCCTTCCCGGAGCAGTATGGTCGTATAGATCATGCGACCTTTGCTCGTGCCCTGAACAAGGTGCAACCAAGCCTGATCCGCGTCGAAGCCGATGAGGTGACCTACAATCTTCACATCATCATTCGCTACGAGCTGGAAAAGGAAATGGTCAATGGTGAGATTGCAGTTGAATCACTACCCGGATTATGGAACGCCAAATATAAGGAGTATCTCGGCATTGAACCACCCACCGACTCGGCAGGCGTGCTTCAGGATATCCACTGGTCCAGCGGCTTTGGCTACTTCCCAACCTACACGCTAGGCAACTTGTACGCGGCGCAGATCTATGCCACGCTTCGGCGCGAATTCAGCGACTTTTCCGAGCGGCTATCCAGCGGCGATACCGGCTTTGTGCTCAGCTGGCTTGGTGAACACATGTATGTTTATGGGAAGACATACATGTCCGAAGACCTCATGCGGAGGCTGACCGGGGAGGCACCAAATCCCGATTACTTCGCACGCTACCTTAATGACAAGTTTAGCGCCATCTATCATTTGCCGGCGGAAGGAAGCTAAACAGCGCGCTGATAGATCAAAAGTCGCTCCTGGCTGCCCCGAGAGTACCCTGCTCCATTCATGGCATCCTGAAGAATGAGCAGGTCGGGCAGCCAGAGCACTACTTGAGCCAGTCCATGTTCCTGCGCTATCTCGCGCAGAGCAAGAGCGAGCGTTCCAATGCCGCCCGCCGCTCCATCGATATAGCGCACCTGCAAGGTACCCGGCGAGTCCTCCTGTCCCGGCATATCTTGCACGATAGCAATTGCCTGGATTGTTTGCCATTCCTCCAGCAGCCAGACCATACCGCGCACAATATATTCTTGCAAGTCTCGGTCATGAAGCGTCCATGCATTCCACACTCCAAACTGCAATCCACCGTTAGCAGGCGCCAGATTCGATTGATTCAGCCACTCTCGCAGACGGGAATAGTCCTCGGCATCGGCCAGCAAGAGCCGCGGCCCTAGACCGGATTCAGTATCGGTTTTCCGTGACTCAGGCCCACTGCTGGTGGCCACAGAGACCTCAGTTTCCAGCAAGGCATCGGCATCGGCGTCGGCGCCCGCCGGCAGTGCTCCACCCACATACCGGGCCATTTCCGCTATGCGCTGGAAGCCAAATTTTTTGGTAACCAGCTCCTGTGACGCCACATTGTCGCTGTCGGTAAAGAGACGAGCTACCTGCGCCCCACGTTGGCGGGCCCGGACGAGCGCCTGTGAGGTAAGGACGCGACCTATCCCCTGTCGCCGTGCCCTTGGATCTACCCGTATGCCTTCAATCCAGGCATCTTCGGTGGAGAGCATGGCTAGATGGATCAATCCCACCGGCAAACCACCAGCGACTGCCACCAGTAGGTCTCCAGTTTCCGATGTGAGCCAGTGCTCCCACACGTCCTCGATGTAATCACCATCATCCCAGGTATGCTGGCAGAACGCCAGTACTGCTTCCCGATCTTCTGGGCGCGCTGGTCGAACTACCACCGTTTCGGTATCCTCGCCCACTGTTTTCTCCACTTGTAGATCCGTTAGATCAGTGTCGATGTCGGCTCAAGGCGTCTCGGTAGCTGGGACTGTAGGGGTTACAGCGGCGGCGGGAGTCGGCACCACCGTATGGCTGCTGGTAATCGCGATTGAGATAATCTTGTCTCCACGAGTGATCGCCTTAGCTACAACCAGTCCTCCGGTGACTTTACCTATGATGGGATAGTTGGTACTGGTAATGGCCTGCGAATTATCAGCGGTGTTAATAAAGAACTGCGAAGCATTCGCCATAGCGACTACACCTAAGGTGTAGGTGCCCTGCGCCGACACTGACTTGAGCGTATAGCCGGGGCCACCCTGTGCGTCCCCACCTTTGCCTCCCTGTATCAAGTCGATGTTGGAGGACTCGTTGGTCTCCGGACTAATTTGATTCAGTCGCTCGACCTTCCAGAAATCCAGTCCATTATAGAAATTCTGCTCAGCCAGAAACACAAAGCTATTAGCGTAACTCGGTGCAGCCGTGGTGTTGAGTTGAATGACGATGTCGCCTTTGGAAGTCTTTATGGTAGCAATATAGGTGGTATTTGCTTTCAGCACCGTCAGCGGCACTTTGTTACAGACATGAGTGGTGGTATTGCAGGTGGCCTGTGACGGCGGAGCCGGCGGTGCCCATGGTCCGAGCTGCTGCTGGTGGAAGACCAGCACCGTAAAGCCTACCAGCAGTAGGACAAAGATGAGCGTGGCCCAGGGGTAATCACGCAATATATTGCTTCCTTGCTTTGGGCGAGAACGCCCTGCTGCGGCAGCGGGGACTGTCCGCGAAATGGTTTGCGCCGGCGTGGCCTGGTGAGCACGGTTGACCTTGGCTTCTTTGCGTGCCTGCGCTCTCTTGCTTGCTGTCTTGGGCATGTCACACGTGCTCCCTCTCTCACGCACATTGGTTTTGTGGCTAATCCTCGCCCGCTCCTGGGGAAAGTGTCCCGGATGATTGCCTTCTGGCACTGCCACATACAGTCGAGCAGCTATCGTATGTTACTCACACAGATTTCTAGCGTATAATACGCCTGGGAGTTGATGCGGTCAATATCTTGCCCGTAACGGGCCAGGAATTTACCTCCACGCGGGTCTAGCTCAACGGCTATTCAGGGGTCAGTATCTCACCCTGCAATGCGCGGTTATTCACCTATGGGATGCGGTATGCGCCAAATTTCTCCGAATATCCAGGCTCTCCTGAACGGGTTGCCCCACAAACCGGGAATCTATCTGCATAAGGACGGTGAAGGGCATATTCTGTATGTAGGTAAGGCTACCTCGCTTTATCAGCGTGTTCGTCAGTACTTTGGCGATCCGGCGGAACTGAGCCCTAAGAACCGAGCGCTGGTTTCCAAGATCGAGGATGTCGAATATATTGTGGTGGCGAGTGAGATCGAAGCGCTCATCCTGGAAAATGAGTACATCAAGCGCTACCAGCCTAAATACAATGTCCGGCTGCGTGACGACAAGAACTATCCCTATATTAAAGTTGCGCTTTCTGAAGATTTTCCCCGTATCTACCGCGTGCGCACTTTTCGCCATGACGGCAATCGTTACTTTGGTCCTTACACCAATTCTGCGGCCGTAGACGCTACACTGGACCTGATGAACAAGCTTTTTCCATTCCGTACTTGCCGCTACGATGGAGCGACCTGGGCGCCGCCGCGCGGACAGGGGCAGAGTCCCCCACCGGACTTCCGACTAAAGTACCTACCGCGGCCTTGTACACAATATTACATTCACCGATGCACGGCGCCATGCGTGGGTAACACATCGCGCGCAGAGTACGACGAGGTCATACGCCAGGCAATCCTGTTCCTGGAGGGAAAGCACGAAGAGGTGCTTGCCAGCCTCAGAGAACAGATGGAGAGGGCGGCAGAAGAGCTGGAGTTCGAGCGGGCCACTACGCTGCGCAACCGGGTCCGGGCTGTGGAACAGGTGCTAGAGAAGCAGAAGATAATAAATACAACTGGTCCGGGCGATCAGGATGTGATTGCATTGGCATCGGCAGAGGACGAAACCTGTGCTCAGATCTTCTTCTTTCGTGGAGGCAAGCTTACCGGACGTGAATACTTCATGCTTTCGGGTACTCACGATACTCCAATACCCGAGATCATGGCCTCGTTCATCTCGCAATTCTATGCCCAGGCTCCCCATATACCCGCCGAACTCATCCTGCAGCATGAGCCGGAGGACGCAGCGGCATTGCGTGCCTGGCTTAGAGTCAAGCTCGGAAGCACCGTGACCTTTACCGTCCCACAGCGCGGAGACAAGCACCGTCTGGTGGAGATGGTGGCGCAGAACGCCGGGGAGGTACTCGAGCAGCAGCGGATCAAGTGGCTCTCCGATTCACAAAAGACCGCACTTGCGCTTGAAGAGTTGCAATCAACTCTAAATTTGCCTGCGCCGCCACAGCGCATTGAATGCTACGACATCTCCAACATTTCGGGTACCAGCACAGTCGGCTCGATGGTGGTTTTTCAAGCGGGTAAGCCGAAACCAGGAGATTACCGTCGCTTCCGCATCAAGAGCATCGATGGCGCCAACGACGTAGGCAGCCTGCAGGAGGTGCTCCGGCGCCGTTTCAAGCGCTATGTGGCCCATGGTACCGCTCCTCTAGGTGAAGGCGATCCCGAAGGTATTGACGATATTGAAGATGGAGTTAGTCCAGACGAGGTTGCCGACCCTTGGTCGCTGCTTCCGGACCTGGTCATCGTAGATGGAGGGCGACCACAGCTCAAAGCGGCGCTCCAGGTGTTGTCTCAACTGGAGATAGGGGTAGCAGTCATTGGCATTGCCAAAGAAGACCATACTGCGATCAGTACGCACGAAGAAATTTATACAGTACATGAGCCGGAACCGCTGGTGCTTCCGCGCACCTCGCAAGCACTCTACCTCTTGCAGCGAGTGCGTGACGAGGCCCATCGCTTTGCCGTGACCTACCATCGCCAACTCCGCTCTACCCGTAGCTTCCATTCGGTATTGGATACGATTCCAGGTATCGGTCCCAAGCGCAAGAGGGCACTCATCCGTCACTTTGGCTCGGCGCGGGCAATCGCGGCGGCCAGTATAGAAGATCTGGCTGCGGTCACTGGAATAGGCCAGGATCTGGCGGAACAGATCAAGGAGCATATCGGCAGCGGGCAGGCTGAGGCTGTGAAATCCGAGTAGCCGCCGGCTAGCGTTCCAATCGACTTATAAGTGTTTTCACCTGCTTGCGGATGTAGGACATCTCCTCCTCCCCTGGTTGGCGGTCAGCATAACGGGTGGAGTTATAGCTCTCATCCAGTACTTCAAGCGGTGTCCTCTCCCCACCAGGCTGCGGTTCAGTCCCGTGAAGCGCCGTTAAGGTTGACAGCCTTGCGCCGTATTCATCCGGCGTTTCACTGATTTGACGTGGCAGGCCGCGCTTGTTTGCCGCTTCCAGGAATCCGCGATAAAGGTAGCGAATGCTGCCCGGTGTCAAAGGATCCTTTGGCGTAGAGGACCGCGCCGGTCGCAGCCCCGCCAGGAATTCGTGCAGCTGGCTGCGAAATAAGGAGGAGGCGTCGAGCGATTCACGCTCCTCGTCCAGGACAGCTTCATGTGGGCGCTTGTGAGTTATTATCGTTCGCACGAGCCACAAGAACAACAGGATAACGACGACAATCGCAGCCACCTCCAGCAGAATCTCGGCAATCTTAAGCCATAGGCTGGGGATATGTATCGCCTTCAAGTTGCCTTTCGCTGCCTTACCTTTTGGCACAGGGGTTGTAATCTTGGTTGAGTGACCCGGTACGGGCTTGATCGATCCAATAATCCAGTTGAAGAGGAAACGTAGCACTTGTGCCAGGCCATCTACCAAAAGGGTCGCAGCCTTGCTGATTAGCGGTCCAATTGGACCGAGTAAAGTAAGCAGTGAACCTACGCTCTGGTAATTGACGACAAGGTTGATAAGAAGTGAGAAGCCAACCGCCACGAGCGCCATAATCATTGCAGTCCCAAGCCAGAGCCGGTCGTTAGTAACGAGATAGGCGTCGCTATCACGATTCGCCTGGTTCTGGGCCATACGTCCAAGCGCAGCCGCAACCAGCCCGGAGAATACCTCCGCCGGTAAGAGAAATCCTAGGACGCCGGTGACATGCAACTGCAGCGCTCCCGGAATGGCAATGCTTGCCACGGTTACGGCGACCATAGCAATTATCCCAAATTTGAAGCGCCTCATCACCGTGGAATAGTCCGGTGGATCGCTGCCTAACCGGAGACCCCGCCACCAGACATACGCCAGTACCAGTAGCAGAGGTGGCAAGGCAGTAGCTGCCGGACTGTGGTTGACGATATCATGGCCAAAAGAGAATACCCAGCTCCAATCGAAGAAACCACGGCCGGAGAGGCCGTAGATAGCTGGCGAAATACGCATCAGCAGCACAGCACATAGAACCAGAAGCGGTAAGCTGATGGCAAGCAGTCGTTGCTGGCTGATACCAATAAGATATCTCCCAAGAACCGATGTGAGCAAGAGGGTTCCACCGAGAAACCAGAAGGGAATCGGCGCCTGGGTAATGTCCCATCCGTTATAGGCGGCTACTACCACCAGGAATGCTTCGACGGGTAAGAACTCGAGGAGCAGATGGGCAGTGAACTTTACCAGACCTTGACTTGTGCTAGTCGACCACCAGCGCGCGCGACCGGTGCCAGCTGCCTGCCTTATCTGCCTTATCGGTTGGCTCTTGGGATCGACCATCCCCTTCTCCGTTCTGCTGATCGGTACCGCCGTGTGCACCCTCCTGGCCATCGGTTATTTTAGATCGCTGGTTGCCGTCCTCCCCCTCGCCGCTATGTTGAGCGAGCCCAGTAAATCCGTTCTGCTGATCGTGGAAGTAGTTCAGCGCGTCTTGTCCCAGACTATCTCTCAGGAGCTCTTCCCAGGTAGCCCTGCCACCAATGTAGTGCGTATCAAGACCGGAGAGTTGAACGCGAGGCCGAGGACTTGCCGCTGCCTCGTCGCCAGATTGATAAACCTGAGTCAGAAGCACTGAAATAGCATGCCCGTGCGATTTCAACCGGCGTAAAGCAACGATTAGCGGAACGTCAACCAGATTCTCGGTGCCGATGTAGACTACTGTAGTTCCCCGTGGTAGCTCTCTTTCTTCAGCAAGGATGAGCTGCTCCATAGGCACGCCATTGTAGGGCAGGAGACGCGCTAGACCGTCAAAGAGATAGGTCAAGTGCTCAGGCCGCGAAGATGCGGGTATGCGCATGCGCAGTGCGGCCTTAGTGCGTTCGATTTCGCGTTGCAGCCTGGCCTCGGAGGTCTCGGCCGCCGGTGTATCCTCCGCCGACTGCCAGGGCGCCTTCTCGACGAACTCGGGAACTCCTAGCGTGCCGTTGGCAAAGCAACCTACAGCATATCCTTGCTCAATTGCCCAGTTGGCGACGGATGCCGCTGCACAGATGTGGAGTTCGACCAGAGCCGGATCATAGCTCATCAAGGCCTGAGAGAGCGTTCGTACATCGAGGAAAATCACCAGAGTGTGGCTCGTGGAGGTCTCGTATCTCTTGCTCTGTAATGTGCCAGTGCGTGCGGTCGCTTTCCAATGGATTCGGCGCGGCTCATCTCCAGGAACGTACTCTCTGATGCCCGAGATGCGCAGGGGATCTTCGAGTAAGCGACGTGGGGACTTGCGCTCGCCAAAGGGGGCCAGAGCCGGTAAACCAAATCGCTCCAGCGGTGCCGCCAGAGGGTGGACCACAAGCGCTTCTAACTCTTCTATGGAGGTTTCGCGAGTCAGGATGCCGAACGGGTCAGTGGCGCGCAAGGTCATAGGACCGAGGCGGTAAGCGCCGCGTGCTAGGGCGCGAACATAGTAACGGCGGCGCACCCTTTGATAGGCCCAGAGCGAGAACGTACTGGCCAGTAAAGCGCGCTCCGACTTGGCGGCCGTCATGACTTTGACATTCATTACCTGCAGCGCTTCGGGCATCTCGTCTACGATCTCAAACCAGGGCAAGGGCAGCGGTTTGCGGTTTTCGATGGCAAGGGCGATCTCGATAGTGTCACCCAAGGCTGCACGAGTCGTGTCCGGCTTTCGCGTAATTGAGAGCTGCCGCAGACAGTAACGATACCACAGGTCAGGAATAACAGCGAGCACCGCGACGAGCAGACCACAGACAAACAGGAGAGGCTGGCGCAGAATACCGCTGAAGAGAATAAGCAGGAAAGCAATATAATAGAGCGGGCGACGCGCCAGGAGTATCTCGTCAGGCGGCTCGTACGAGCGCCGTAGCCGGAATCCTCGATTTCGTAAACGGACCTGGCTCTGCAAAAAATAGACGCTTTTTTCTCCTCCGGCTATCTTGTCTCGCTCGCTTTGGGTGCTCATTGACGCTGCCGCCCCTCGCTGCGCAGTTGCTCCACTGGGACCGCTGTGCTGCCGACGACGCTTTCGACAACATGTTCAGCATCTTGGCCGCGTAAACGGCTCTGCGCGGTGATGATCAGCCGGTGTGCCAGTACGGGGACTGCCAGTTGCTTCACATCGTCAGGTTTCACATAATCACGACCATGCATGGCGGCGCGTGCCTGTGCGGCACGGAAGAGCGCCAGAGAGGCTCGTGGACTGCCCCCGAGTTCGGTGGCGGGGTGCTCACGTGTGCCACGCACAATCGCCAGAAGATACTCCGTCACCGGCTCAGCCACAGTGACCGCACGCACAACGGGGATCAGCCGTCTGAGTTCCGTTTCCGAGAGCACCGGTGACAGCTCATCCAGCGGTCGGCTTGTCTTGAACCGGTAGAGCATCGAGCGTTCTTCGTCGAAGCTCGGATAGGAGATGCGCATCCGAACAAGAAAGCGGTCGAGCTGTGCTTCGGGTAAGGGGAACGTACCCTCGAGCTCGATCGGATTCTGGGTGGCGATGAGTAGAAAAGGATAGGGCAGCGGCATGGTCTGGCCGTCTACCGTCACCTGCCGCTCTTGCATGGCTTCCAGCAATGCCGACTGGGTGCGAGGGGTAGCCCTATTAATTTCATCAGCCAGCACAATCTGAGCAAAGATGGGCCCGTGGCGAAATTCGAACTCGCCCAGCTTCTGGCTAAAGTAGCTGACTCCGGTTACATCGCTGGGTAGGAGATCGACGGTTCCCTGTATACGGGCGAATGAGACGCCAAGCGAACGGGAGAGCGATTTGGCCATCACCGTCTTTCCTAGGCCCGGTACATCCTCAATCAACACATGTCCTTCGCTGAGCAAAGCGATGAGCATCAGATCAATCGTCGCTTCTTTGCCAACGATTACCCGATTCACACTGGCGCGTACGGATGCAGCTGCCTGCTGTAGACTTCGCACGCCAGCAGCGAGTTCCTCCTGCCCAATCTCGAGAGTCGCTGCCGCTTGGTAGTCAATGCCTGGCTCCATGGACCAATCCTCCCGCACATTTCTCTGCTTAGGGCCTGCTCTCGGTGTCTTCCAGGATCGTTCAGCTCAATTTATCAGATGTGCCACCTGCGAAGCACTTCTTTAGACCAGCCGCAACGGGAGGCTATTCCGCCTGCCATTTTATCACACCCCTGCGCTGATCACATTTTCTCCTGATCAGAACAAGACGCGCGGATGACTCGTCAATTTACAGTGGCGGCAATCTGTCGCAAGCGCTTGCATGCTTGCAACCTTTCCAGTTAGCCGGTACATGAGCTAACTGTTGGGCTAGTACCACAGATCGAACACCTCACGGCGAATCCAGGCAGGGTGGGGAGTAGGCGGCAGCGGTAGCGGGCAGACCCGCGGGGTGAGGCGAAAATCCGGCCTGCATTCTAGCAGTTCCAAGAAGGCGATAACCACGGCGGGATCGAAGCTGGATCCCGACTTAGATCTCAGGTATGCTCGTGCGCCGGCGTCATCCATGGCGTGCTTGTAAGGTCGCTCAGAGGTAAGGGCATCATAGACGTCAGCAACACTCAGCAGACGGGCGCCAAGGGGGATGGCATCCCCTGCGAGCTGGTCGGGATAGCCGTTCCCATTAAAAGCTTCGTGGTGGTGGAGCACTGCCAGGACCAGTGTCTCCGGCGCGCCGAAGGTCAGCAGGATACGGGCGGCAATACCTGGATGTCGCTCCATCTGGCTGCGCTCATTGAGTGAGAGAGGGGAGTCCTTGTGCAGCAGCTCGTTCTGCATCCAGGTCTTGCCAAGATCATGTGTGAGTCCGGCAAGGGCAAGGTCGCGAGCCGAGCGGCGTGACCAGCCCAGGTTTCGAGCTAGCCGGTTGACGTAGACCGCGACTCGGCGGCAATGCTCATAGGTAATGATGTCGCGCTCGCGAATGCTGTAAGCGAGCTCGTAGATTATTTTCTGAGTGTACCGGCGGGTCCCAGGATCGAGCGGTTGCATGGTAGCCAATGGTCTATTCTCTTAACATAGTGCCGTAGGTATATAAACTTCAACGGTGACGACCTACCATGTCTGCCCGCCGGCTATCAGCGGGCAGCCAGTTGACGGTTCTCTTGGGGATATAACGCCGTCATGTAGCATAGGTAACAGTCTGGTACCGGCTCATGCCAGCGGTGTTTACCAACTCCTCCCCCGACGGGGCAATGTATTACCCGGCACATCACGGCTATCAGCAAGATAAGGTCCAGCCGGCGGTATGGCTGTAACGAGAGTCGCATACGCATGAAATAATGATGAAATCATGGTGATATAGAGAAACGCAGTCCTTTCATACGTGCCATAATTAGACATATTATATGTATTAGCCCTATGAGACCCTCGCAGCTATAATTGAGTTGCACTTTTTGGGTATTTTCCCAACAGATGTTGTAGCTGGTTTCTGGGAGCGTATGCACACTATCCAGCTGATATTCGTGCCTGGTCCAGGTAGAAAAGAGATGTTATGAATCCGGTAGAACAGGTGTTACAGCAGATGCTTCTTGGCGGCGCGGTACGCGAGAATCACGCTCTGGAACACGCCACTATCGTCTTGCTGAACAAACAGTTCCCAGAGGCACGCCTCTCCGGTGTCTCCTTTGCTTCGGGCTTCTTCGTCTTTGGTGATCTGCCAACCGAAGCGATCTTTCCCGCAGCTTCGCAGGCTCTGCAGCGTCTTCGAGGCGGCGAGCCGGATATGGCGATTCATGAGCGCTGCGGAACCAATCTTGCGGTGGCTGGAATGTTGACTGGTCTCTCGGCAATGACGGTCGCCAAAATGCGCAAGCCATATAACTCATTCAATAACGTCATTTTGGCTTCGACCGCTGCCTTGGTACTGGCCCGCCCTCTGGGCCTATTGGTCCAACGCTACATTACTACGCGTACACCTGGTGAAACTATGAGCATCAATGGCGTCAAGCGCTCGCAGTTTCTTGGCAGTCCGGCTCATTTTGTCTCCACCGACAATCCTGGAGCTAGCTTACTGCCTGCCGCCTCCTAAGTATTTTGCCGCGCTGGCTGCTAGGTATCGGCCGGCGGTGAGGATATCGGCGGCTGGTCACTCTGGAGAATAGCCAGAGTCTCTGGCCTGATGTGAAAGCGAGGCTGTATAGCCGGGCTGCAGCCCATGCCTGCTCTTGAAAGGCTGGAGAATCTCGAGCAGGATCGCCTGCAGCAATGGTGGTGGTGGAGGCGCAGCGGGCCCTAACTTGGCGCGCCGGAGAGATTCGCGAAGGAAGAAGCTCAAGAAGAACAGACCTAGGCCACCAATGAATAAGAACCAACCGAAGACGACGAGCAGCACCACAAATGGATTAGTACCGGCTGCCAGGTAAGCCGTCAGCGGGCTCCAATCCCACAGCGCATGCAATATCACCGCGATACTGAAAGCCAGAACTACTCCAAGGGTCAGACGGAACGTAGCCTGGCGCCGGTCTCGCCAGATGGCCGCGCAGACGATTGCGGTCCAGACGCCGTGACCGAAGACCGCCAAGGCCATACGTAGCATCAGCGACTGATTCATCTGATGAATCCCCTGATTGATGGCTATGACGGTTGAGGGATTGGCGCTAAGACTATGGGTAAAACCAGCAAGAAATGCGACGAATCCGTAGCCGGCGGTCTCCAGAGCGGCAAATCCCATACCGGCGGCAGCGCCAAGAATCAAGCCATCAAGCTCGCTCCGGAGTCGCTTGTCCCGCAGAAACCAGACCACCGAGACGACTTTAGCGCTCTCTTCGCAGACGGCTATGAGCAAGGCGGCGCTGAAAGTAATGGCGCTGCCCGACCCAATGGAAGTCGGTAGCAGCAAAGGTTCGAGTACGCCAGCAATGGTTAGCCCAAGAATGGCTCCGCTCATAAATGTAATGCTCACCACGCCGAAGGGCATGTCGGCAAAAGCATTTTGCTCAAAACAGAAGATCACGAAGACCGCGGGTACCAGCGCACTTGCCAGCATGAGCTCCAGTGGCACCAGATGTAGATTTTGCGTCGCTACGAGAACCTGGGTTACTACGAGATAGGCGGCTAAACCTAGCAGGAAGATACGCCAGTAGCTCTTGGGCCATTCAGTCTTGGCGAACAGCGCTAGGGGACTCTGCTGCCTGCGAGCCATCAGATCGTAAAAGGGATGGCCGCTTCGGCCGCCATACCCTACTGCCGCTCCTGTATATGCCGATGGTAGAGAGACTGGGCCAGGTGCGCCAAGGCGCGCTAAGTGTGGTGCGATGACCGTTGCAGCCGGAGCCGGTGCGGTTTCGTGGGGGGCCGCACCAAGTACACCGGGAATATTGGGTATCGGGTGAGCCAGTTCAGAGTGAGACGGCAGTCTCTCGGCGTCGAAGACGTCGAAGACCAGGCCAGTGGTCCCCATCTGAATAGTTTGTCCTGGGGCAAGAGGTATACAGCCTGCTATCCGCTGTCCCATAACAGTGGTGCCGTTGGCTGAGCCGAGATCCTCTATTTCATATCCTGCGGGTGTCCAGCGGATCACTGCGTGATAACGTGAAACCAGCGGGTCTCCGAGGACGACGTCATTGCCCTCCATTCGCCCGAGCTGGATGCTAGGACGCGCCAGTGCCACTCGCCCGTTGTAGGCAAGAGGGCTTCGCCACGATGGGCCTGTAATCGTAAGGGCCGCAGGATAAGGAGGTGCCGGCATCCCGAGTGTGGAAAGTAGTTGGCCAACAGACGTCACGACTGTCTCCTTATTGGTCTTACCAGCGCCAGTAACGTTCGATTTGAATGCCGGGGTAGGTACGGCGTAGCGATGAGCTATAATCAGCCAGCATCTTATGCAAACGCTCGCCATTCCCAAAGAGGGACGGTATCTGGCTGGCATACTGAGATATGGCTTCTTCCTTTCGGGCACTCACTCCTGAAATCTCGACCAGTTCCGGCTCCATCTGCAGACTTAGCTCTTGTTGGCGTAGTCCCAACGCCGACGCGGATTGTGCCACGTAGGGAAAATCTTCGTAGAACTTGACATTGAGCTTGCGCTGAGCCAAGCGGTCCGCTGCTGAGCAGCACAACTGGTGGTCTACATGATGCCCGATACCTAGTGGAGCGTAAATGGCCGCCAGTGGTGCTCGTTCATGGATGCTCATAAACACTCCTGCCAGTTCTTCATCCAGACTAAGATCTCCGGCATTGACTGGGCCAAACAGCGATTCTTCATCCTGGTAGAAAGCTGGGGAGCCGCGATAGACAGCATCAAGATAGTCGAGCCATAGGACGCTGGCACCCAGAGTCTCGGCGGCGGCAGTGTCTTCGGCGCGCCGGCTGCGAACCGCCTCGGCGCCATCTAAGCCAAGACCCATCTGTTGTTGTACCTGTGCCGCGAACGGGCTGAGCGCAACTTCGCTGGAAGGTATGCCTCCAAAGATGGTGACAACCAGAACCTGCTGCCCGGTGGCAACCTGCAGTGCAATTGCACCACCACACGAGAGGGCTCCATCGTCAAAATGTGGCTGGAAGTAGATGTGGCGGAATTGCCGGTTGATCTGGTCGAGTGAGGTAAGCTGCACAGAACATCTCCTACGTATGCAGTATAGTGGGTATCTGCCGGAAACCGGCGGCTAACTGTAGATCACGAATACAGCGATTCATGTCCGGCGGTAGTGGTGCGCTTATCTGAAAGAGCAAACCAGTCGCCGGATGAATAGCGGATAATTGCCAGGCATGTAGCATGACACGTGGAACGGCGCCCATACCAGATATACCAGGCTCGTGCTTGTCATCATAGCAGATATCGCCTGCCAGTGGAGCGCCGCGCGAGGCCAGATGTGCGCGGATCTGGTGGGTACGTCCGGTACGGGGCTCGGCAAGCACCAGAGCATATATCCCTCTTTGAGCAAGCACCTGATACCAGGTCTCGGCAGGCTTGCCTTTGTCGGTAATGATGGTTCTCCTGCGATCGTCTGGATCGCGCTGTAGCGATGCATCAATCGAGCCGCTTGCCGGTTCAAGCCTGCCAGAGACGATAGCCAGGTAGCGCTTGCGTATGGATCGACGCTCGAATTGGCGGACCAGAGCACGCCGTGCCGTTTCGGTCTTGGCGAAGATCACTACTCCCGACGTAACGCGATCAAGCCGGTGCAGGAGCCATGGACGCTGTTCGCCCCGCCGGGCCTGCCGGGCTGCAATAGCATCGACCAGTGTATTGTCCGGGTGTTTATAGGCGGGATGAACTACCAGTCCAGCTGGTTTGTTTATGATCAAGAGATCGATATCCTCATAGAGAACCGAGGGTGGCGCAGGGGCCAGGTGAGTGGTCATGTTCTTGCTCTTTCTTGCCCGACGAAACTCCAGTTCAATGCTACTATGTCCACAGATCACGAGATCAATCCGTCAATAGTATATCCGGCCGTCGCTGGTATTTCTCAAATAGTATATCTAAGCGTGTATTGCCTCGTGTGCGGATAGTATATTGTGCCTGGACTAGGAACTCCTGGATCGAATATTGCTGACGGAGCCGGGCGAGCAAAAACCCGCCGCGAGAAAGACTTGCTATTCTGCTCTACTCTCTCCTACACTGGATGCGAGGTTCGCCGTTTCCGGGAGAGTAGGAGGTAGTTTGTTGAGCGCAGGAGTCATGTGTGCGTAATCTCCCCAACATACTGAGCTTAGCCAGGTTGTTTGCCACCATCCCCTTGGTGGTGTTGATCCTGCTCAACCAGTCAACCGCCTACTTCATTGCTACTGCTCTGTTTGTGGCCGGCTCCCTCACCGACACTCTGGACGGCCAACTTGCTCGCAAGTACCATATAGTTTCGCGACTTGGTATCTTCCTTGACCTGACGGCAGATAAGATTTTCGTCTCGGCCGCTTTGATTGCGCTGGTTCAGGTCGATGTTGTACCAGCTTGGATAGTCATCGTGATTGTCGCACGCGAGTTTCTGGTCGCGGGGTTGCGCGCTCTCGCGGCCGCCAGTGGGATGGTAATTCCTGCCGGGCCCTGGGGTAAGCAGAAGACGTTGCTGACTCTACTCGCCATTGGTGGTATCCTGCTTGCTAGAGGCCTGGGGGGCATGACCGCGTTTCCACTTGGGCTCTCGACTGGCGCTGTGCCCAAGAGTTTCGCCGATTTTCTCCTGGCTGCGGCTGACGCAGTATTACTGCTAGCAGTGGTATGGACCATTGGCTCGGCGATCGAATATCTGCGCGGGGCCTGGGGTATTTTTAATGAACCGGCTGAGAGTGCGTAGAGGATCCTATTTGACGCTCGGTGCCGCTGAGTATGCGCTGAATGTTGTCATGGTGCGAGAGAATGATGAATGCCGACGCAACTACGCCATAAAGGGCGTACGGCCAATAGTAGTGGCCGGTGAGCGTCAGGACGACCATGCCGACCGCACAGCAAAATGCGCCAAATATGGAGCCTAGCGACACATAACGCGTAATCAATATTGGGATAATCAGAGCAATTAACCCAACAAGAAAGACGAGCGGTGACATGACGAGTATTACCCCAGCGCCGGTAGCGACACCGCGACCGCCTGTAAAATGGATGAAGATCGAGCGGTTGTGCCCCAGTAGCGCAGCTAATCCAGCAAGTGCCTCGGCCAGAGCTTGAAGTACTTGCTCGTTGACAGTGGGATGTGAGGCCAGAGGGAAAAAGAGGAAGCGTGCGAGAAGAACGGCCACGACACCTTTGCCCACATCCATGACCACCACCAGTGCCGCCGGCCCCGGGCCAAGGGCACGAAGGATATTGGTTGCCCCAGTTTTCCCGCTTCCTTGACTACGCGGGTCTACATTGCCGAATACCTTACCTATTAGCACGCCACTGGGCAATGAGCCGAGCAGATAGCCGGTAACGGTAGCAGCACTGAGCCGGAGCAGCACTTCGATGACAGACATCGCCTCTTTTGCTCCTCTCTCCCGCGGGCAGGTGAATACGTCTGTTGCAATGCGTTTGTCGCACTGGCAAACGAGTCGTGTCTTCATGCTACCGCCTGGAGTGCTCTTCGTCAATTAGGCGGACGTAGAGGGTGGCTTGTTCTCGGTGTCCTGCTCGTAAGCGTGGTGCAGGTGTGCGCCAATAAGCGCCAATGCCAACCAGATGACTGCAACCAGAAACAAGGGAGTAGACATGCGGTGTAGCAGCAGCAAATTGGGCACCGCCATGCCAATCCATGCCGTTATCGTTAGAATCGGAGCGGCAATGAAACCTCCAACCACGCATACAGTTGCAGCTGATTCACCAATCCAGTGCCTGGCTACTCCGCTTGAGAGGAACACGAGAAAGATCCCCATCAGGGCAAGTACCCACTGCATGACCTCTATACAGCGGCGATTTAGCGTGACGATGTGGTGAATGCTAAGTATGTGCCTTTCTGCATGTGAGTGAACACTTTTCATACGTGTCAGTGTGTCAGGACCTACCATATGCCTCCAGAATGGCCTTGATTGCAATACTGCTGTTGTCGGTTGGTGCCAACCGTTCCATCGCCAGATGGGAAAACCGAAACACCCAGAAATACCCGGATGGCTCCACCCATAGCATGACGTCGTCCATCCTACATAGTAACACTGCGCGCTCCTTCTTTGGCAGAGCGGCGGATACCCATCGCCGAGGGGTATCCGCCAAAATTCGTCGGGCCCGGATTGCCTCTTGGTCATCGTGACGCAGTGTGGCTTTTAGGAATAAAAGACTGACAAAAAGAGCACAGCAAGACATATGCCGCTGCGTTTTTGGCTGCCAAAATGAATGCACAGAAGTAAGAGATATACCGCCTTTAGCGGTGGCCATTTTCGGTAGGAGTTGTGCTAGAGTGGCCGGCGATGGTACAAGGACTGTGGTGGCACAGAGCGCTGCATGGAAGAGACAGCGTTGACAGGAGGTTTAGTAGTATGATACTGGTAACCGGCGCTGACGGCTTTGTGGCAAGCCACCTTATCAGACGATTGGTTGACAATGGCGAGTCGCCGCGTGCGCTTGTGCGCAATGTTACCAAGGCGCGCTCCATACTGCCCACCAGTGGTGTGGATATCTTCGCAGGAGATACCACCAAACCCGCAACGTTGGAACCGGCCCTAATCGGGGTCGATACTGTGATTCATGGCGCTTTTGTCGTTGCTGTTCGCAAGGAAGGGCCTGGCGTCAACTATTACGCAACCAATGTGACCGGTACCAAGAATCTGGTACAGGCGGCGCGGAACGCCGGAGTGCAGCGTATCGCTGTGCTGGGCGGCTTAGGCACCAAGCCATCGGCTACTGACCACTATATGCAGGGGCGCTACGAAGCCGATGAGGCGGTGAAGAATAGCGGGTTGGCGTGGTCCATCATCGGGCCATCGGTTCAGTTTGGAGAGCATTCAGCATTCTTTTCCGGACTCGCTAACCTTATACGTCATGCTCCCGTGATACCTATGATTGGCAGTGGCCAGCGGCAATTTCAGCCGATCTGGGTCGAGGATGTAGCCACATGTGTGGTCAAGATGGTGAAAGAGCCGGAGCGCTACGATGGGCGCTACATCGAGGTTGGTGGACCGGCAGTGTACACCTACTCCCAGATTCTCGATATGCTTATGCGGCGAATTGGTACGACGAAGCCCAAAGTGCCGGGACCAGTCCCCCTGGTACGGATTGGGGCCGGCGTGATGCAACTGGTGCTCAAGAATCCGCCGATCACCCAAGCCGCGGTTGGTCTCTTTGACTTCGACAATGTCACGGCATTGGATTCGGTGGCGACCAACTTTGGCTTTGCTCCACTTTCCTTTGAGACCTATCTCAGCACACATGACATAGAATAGATGCGGCTGTGAGAATCGCCCCGTTGCTGTGGCCATCGCGATACTTTTGCAGGAGATGTATTATCATAGAAGTACTAACCTGAATAACCGGAGTCAGGCATCGGGCCGAAGGTTGGATGGAGGACAGGTAAACTTATGGAGGGAGGAACCTGCCTACGATGCGGCAAGCCATATGAGCCGGAAGATACCGTTTGCTATTCATGTGGCGCACCAATCGGTGAGACCAAAACTCCTACTCAACCCATACGTACTATGCGGACGCCGTCGGCAGCGGCGGCATCTCCCAGCCAACCCATCCCACCAGCGCCACCAGCGCCCAGGCCGCCCCGTTTGGCGGTCGCGACCAGCCCTGCCACCAAGGAGGCGACCACCCGGCGGCCGAGGCACCTCTGGCTTGGACTAGGCATCGCGCTACTGGCGTTGGTTGTCTCTGGAGGTGGCTTCTATCTGGTACATGGGTTCACCGCCGGTGCACCGGTAAGCAGCCAGTCTACCTACCAGGATCCGGACCACCGCTTTACTTTCCGCCGGCCCACGCTCTGGAGCGCTCTGGTAACCGCCGATGGCGTGCAGCTCACTGATAGTGACGGCTCCAGCACTGCGGTAATTGCGGCGCTATCCATGAGTACGCCTGAGACAGCGAACAGCTATGCCAGTCAACAGGCCACGGCTATGGGGTTGGATGTCGCGCCTGCGCAACAGATTGGGGGAGTGACATGGGAGCAGCGTAGCGGTTTGGTAACGGACCTTACTGATGGAGCAGTGCATCAGGTCGCGCTGTTCGTGACCATTCACGACGGGTTGATTTACACCATTACCTTTACCAGTCCCATCGCCAGCTATGCGCAGGTCAATAACCTTGTTTATCAGCCACTCCTGGTATCATTTAGATTCGAAGATTGATCTCATGTTTCGTAAAACAACGATGCGCCGAGCGATATTTGAAGCAGTTGCCATATTCAGCACCGGTCAGCTCTTAGCCATGGTACCTCCCGACGTCTGGCCAGCGTTCTTAGACCCAATTGTGCTACCGGTTACCTGGATGCTCCGGCTTGCGCTTACTATATCTCCTCCGGTCTGGGCGGCAATGCGCGTGGTTTCCACTAGGCGCGAAAAGATGAGTCGCCGTTTCTGGTGGCTTGGTCCTCGGCTAGCAGTGTACTGTACTCTGGCAGCCGCAGCGGTCGCTCTCTTTGTAGGCGAGGCAGGCGCTTTCGGACCTACCCACGGCCCGGATATTACACGCCTGTTTGCCCATGGCCATGGTGCGCTCTCGCCGATCTCATTTATCGGCGGCCAGCTGATAACGCTCTCGCTGCTGCTCATCTATTTCACCATCGCCGTAATCTGTACCCGGCTCGCCAATGGCGGCTTCCTGCGCTTTACCATGCCGGCCGGAAAGGGCCGGGTAACCTTATGAGCCACAACTTCAGCGCTCTCTTGCCTTACGCTGCAATTCGTAAAGCCGGCTGATGGCTTCGAGGGGCGTCAATTCATCCACTGGAAGGGCTTTGATCTCTTCAATTATAGCGTCAGGCTCGCCTACGAAAAGCGTGAGTTGTAGTGCTGGCGGCATCACTAGATCTCGCATTGCCTTGCGCCGCATCTTGGCATCGCCTTTGTGCTCTAGCTCTTCCAGCACTTCTTCAGCACGGCGTACTACCTGTCGTGGAATACCGGCAAGTTGAGCCACATGGATGCCGTAGCTCTTGTCCGCAGCACCTGGGACGATTTTGCGCAAAAAGACGATCTGCCCATCCTCTTCGGCTACGGCCACGTTACAGGCCCGCACCCGCGGTAGCGTTCGGGCCAACTCGACCAGCTCGTGATAGTGCGTAGCGAACAGCGTTTTGGCACCGCAGCTTTTGTTGTTGTGCAGGTATTCAACCACCGCCCGTGCGATAGCCAACCCATCATAGGTGCTGGTGCCACGTCCGATCTCGTCAAGGATCACCAGGCTGCGCTGGGTGGCATGATGCAGAATGTTGGCCGTCTCCACCATCTCCACCATGAAGGTGCTCTGGCCGGTGGCCAGGTCATCCTGGGCTCCAATGCGAGTAAAGATTCGATCTATGATCCCAATATGCGCCGCCTCAGCCGGCACAAACGAACCTACCTGCGCCATGAGGGTGATAAGCGCTACCTGCCGGAGATAGGTGGACTTGCCGGCCATGTTTGGGCCAGTCAACAGCATAATCTGGCAGTCACCGGTAGAGATCTGAGTGTCGTTGGGTATGAATGGACTTTCATGCTGGCTAGCCTCTACGACCGGGTGACGGCCGGCAACAATATGAATGGTATCACCCTCATCCAGTTCGGGCCGACAATACCCCTGGCGAGATGCTACCTCTCCCAGCGCTAAGACGACGTCTAGTTCGGCCAGTGCTCGTGCAAGCCGAAGGATGCGTTCAGCCCACAACGATCCGATCTCGGTTCGCAACTGTGTGAACAGTTCCTGCTCTTGTTTGACGATCTTGTCATGGGCATTAAGTATCAGGGTCTCGTACTCCTTGAGTTCCGGCGTTATGAACCGCTCACCAGTTGTCAGGGTCTGCTTGCGAATATAGTTGTCAGGAATATTCTTCAGTTGCGAATTGCTAATTTCCAGGTAATAGCCAAAGACTTTGTTGTACCCTACTTTCAGGTTAGCAATACCGGTCCGCGTGCGCTCGCACTGCTCCAGTTCAGCTACCCACTGCCTTGCGCCGCGCGACGCGGCGGTGATCTCATCCAAAGGAGCACTGTAACCAGCGCGTATGACACCGCCTTCACCGAGAGTCAAGGGTGGATCGGCAACAATGGCACGCTCGATCAGCTCGGCCAGTTCCGGCAATGGAGCCATACCTTCGAAGATGGATCTCAGCCCGGCAGGTGGCTCTCTTGATCCAGTCGAGATCTGCTCGGCTGCTCGCAGCCCGGCGGCCAAGGCAATCAGGTCGCGAGGGGTAGCAACCCGTTGCACGATACGGCTGGTAAGTCTCTCCAAGTCGCCAACCTTGGCAAGCGCGGGCATCAGACGAGCACGAACGGAAATGTCCTGATACGCAGCATTGACGGCTTCCTGCCGCTGGTGCAGGCGACGTAGATCAAGCAACGGCTCTCCTAGCCAACGCCGGAGCAATCTACCGCCCATTGGGGTCCTGGTCATATCCAGCACCGAGAGCAGCGAGCCCTTGGGGTTGCCGCTACGTCCACTCTCGAACAGCTCTAGATTCCGGCGAGTGTGGGCATCCAGTAACATAAAGCCGGTAGTACTGTAGCTTTCAAGTGACGTAAAGTGAGCGAGGGCGCTTTGCTGCGTCTCCTGCAAATAGGCAAGTATGGCGCCAGCCGCACTCACCGCCAGCGGCAGCGATTCGCAGCCAAAAGCTTCCAGCGTTGCCACGTCGAAATGCTGCAAGAGACGCCTGCGCGCGGTCTCTATGTGGAATGCGTCCGCAGCATACGGTGTCACTAGTGTACTACTCTCCAGTCTTTCGGTTATCCCAGACAATGCGAGTTCCGATTCCTGATCGAGTTCTACCGGTTGAGTACCTTGTTGTACTGAGAGCTGCGGCCCGTGCAGGCGCGGAGCATCGCTGGACTCTAGCAGTATCTCCGCCGGCTGCACACGGGCCAACTCTTGCGCCAACGCAGTCTCGGGCTGTAGAGATGTAAACTGGGTGCAGGCAAATTCGCCAGTGGTGATATCAGCGTACGCAATGCCCACCTGGTCTCGTCGAACCACAGCAGCGGCCAGGAAGTTGTTGCGCTTGGCAGTTAGCATGGCTGGATCAAGGATGGTGCCTGGGGTAACAACGCGAATGACTTCTCGGTCGACCAAACCCTTTCCCAGTGCGGGGTCGCTCATCTGTTCACAGACTGCCACTCGATAGCCCTTGGCAAGCAGTCGGGCAATATAGCCATCGGCGGCATGGTGTGGTATACCCGCCATCGGCGTTTTCTCACCACGTCCCCAATCGCGTTTGGTTAACGTCAGCTCAAGCTCATGGGCCACCAATTCGGCATCATTGTCGAACATCTCATAGAAGTCCCCCATCCGGAAGAAGAGAATCGCGTTGGCCTGCTGCCGCTTGATGCTTAAGTATTGCCGGCGAATTGGGCTTTGGCCGCGATGATCGCTGGGTTCGGAAAGCTGCACGTTATCTCGACCTCACTGATTGACGTGGGACGTCAATCAAGGAATTCGCTGCAAAAAGCAGCGTAGCTAGCACTCAAGCATCGCTTGGCGTAGGCGCTGGTGAAATGGGGTGGTCGGCAATATACCCCGCAACAAGGTATTGTCGTACATCAAGGGTTGGACACACAAATGGAAGGGACCTGTGGCTGTGACATAGTGGTAGATGATTTTGCCGCCAAAGGCGCAGGTTGGAGAAGACCGGCGCGCAAAGCAAGAATGTAGAGCGACTGGTTAAGGCTGGCTAGACTGGTTCAGTCGGGATCGGACTGTTCGCGAGGTACAGCGCTATGTTTGCTGCTCTGGCGCTCCTGGTGGGCTACATCCTGAGCATAGCGGAAGCACCGGTCGCAGACGAGAAGATGATCGGCCAGTGCATTTGCTTCATGAGGCGGCAAGAGTCTGCGCGTCTGCTCGTCTATGAGCTCATAGGCGCGGTCATGGTCGATGGCACTTGCTGGAATCTGGCTTGCGGTCTCCCCTCCGGAAGTCCCCCCAGTGGGCCCATTTTCTTCGTTCGGATTATCCCCGAACGAGCGTGCCATCATAATCTGTCGGGTATGACTTGCGCTCCATGGCTCTGTGGGCTTGTCCCGCCTCATGCGTCAATCTCCCCTCCATTTGTGGCCAGTGATGCGACGCACCAGCGACCTGATCCGCCAGTAATTTGGCGCTTGGTCCCCTCCATACACATAGCAAGTAGTGGTTTTTCCGCCTTGGGTGGATGTCCTCTTTGACCGAGCCCATTATGACACATTTCACAGTCAAAGGGAGACAAGCGTGACAGAACTAGTACTACCCAACGTGCGGCTTTCCGCGCTACAATGCCGTGAGATGGAAGCCATTAACCGCTACTGTGCTACGTGAGAAAGAATGGCCTTCAATTCGGGGGTCCGCATGCTCTGTTCCAATTGTGGCAACCTCAATCCTGAACGTGCCCGTTTCTGTAACCACTGTGGCTTTCCCTTGGTGAGTAAGCCGGATACGCCGGCAACTTCCGGCTCCAGTGAGCTAGATCAGCGGCAGGCTGACGAGCATAGCGAGCAACGGCGAGTCGTGAGTGTCCTATTTGCCGATCTTACCAGTTCTACTGCTCTAGCAGACGGAATGGACGCCGAGGATGTACGCGCCCTCCTGGCAGGGTTTTTTGCGACCATGGCGCGAGAGCTTCATAGGCACGGTGGCACCGTCGAGAAATATATTGGCGATGCAGTGATGGCGGTTTTTGGCCTGCCCATAGCCCATGAAGATGATCCGGTGCGTGCGGTACGGGCGGCGCTGGATATGCAGGCAGCATTGCGCTTGTTCAATGAAGAACGGCTTGCCACGGACCCAGCGGCCGATGTGCTGCAGATGCGTATCGGCATCAACACCGGCGAAGTGGTAGCAGCAAGCGAGGCTACCGAAGGTCGCGACTTCTTGATTACCGGCGATGCGGTGAATGTGGCCGCTCGCCTGCAGCAGGCTGCGGCTCCTGGCACCATTCTGGTGGGGCCGCGCACGTACCGTGGCACTACAGGAGCAGTCGTTTATCGTGCGCCGTCACCACTGAATATTCGTGGCAAGCCGCGTCCAGTACGGGTGTGGGAAGCTCTGGCTCTGGTGGACCCCGGCTCGGCGCCGGTACCTCGACCTCGCGGAGTTCAGGGACAGCGCACTCCCCTGGTGGGGCGCGAAGCCGAGTTACATCTGCTAGAATCTCTCTACTCTCGGGTTATCGGCGAGCGACGCCCTCATCTGGTCACCATCGTTGGCGTGCCTGGTATCGGCAAGACTCGCCTGGCGCGAGAATTCATCGCTGGTCTCCGTGAGACCGCTGAGGCGGAAGACGAAGTTGTGCCACAGGTCCTGGATGGACGCTGCCCACAGTATGGAGAGGCTATCACCTACTGGCCGCTGGCCGAGATGTTACGGGCGCTCGGTAATTTCACTGCCCTGGACCCGACCGAGGTCGTGCGCGCAAAACTGCTGGCGAAAGTACGAGCTACTCTGCTGGCCGCTGGGCGAACCGATGATCCCGAGGTGCTCGCAGCTTATCTGGGTTATACGATCGGCATTGAGATAGAGGGACAGCGACAGGCTCTGCTCTCCGCTGACGGCCAGCAGCTTCAGGAAAGGTTCCGGAGAGCCTGGCGTATCTTTTTTGAGTCTTTGGCCGCCGATCGTCCGCTGCTGATGTTGGTGGATGATATTCACTGGGCAGACGATATTCTCCTCGACTTGCTGGAGTATGTAGCTCTGGGTGCCAGCGGTGTTCCTATGCTGCTGCTCTGTCCGGCACGCCTGGAACTCTTGGAAAAGAGACCGGACTGGGGGGGTGGCAAGCGCAATTTCGTGATGCTCGGCCTTGAAGCCCTTTCTGCCAGCCAGGCTCTGAAATTGGTACGGCAGTTGCTCCCCGGCATGGATGTTCCGGACAGTCTTCGCCAGGGCATACTCGCCAAGGCAGAAGGTAACCCGTTCTATGTCGAGGAAATCATTCGCATGTTGGTGGATCGAGGCATCCTGATCGCGTCGGATACCCGTGGACGTTGGCGGGTTGCACCGGCCTGGGAAGGCAGCAGTGAGGTCAGGGATCCAGCGATTCCCGATACGGTACAGGGAGTTCTGGCGGCACGTCTAGATCTCTTGACCGAGCGTGAGCGCGACGTTTTGCAGCATGCGGCCGTTATTGGACGTTACTTCTGGCCGGATGCGCTGCGCAGTCTGCATGATCATGTGAGCCCTTATCTGGAGGAAACTCTTGCGGCTCTAGAACACAAAGGAATGATCCATGAGAGCGAGCGCAACGAGGCCACGCTTGCGCCGGCCAAGGAACCGATCTACTCCTTCAATCATGCCCTGACCCGTGAAGTGACCTATTCGACCATCTCGCGCGCCCGCCGCGCTCACGAGCACCAACAAGTGGCTTCATTTCTGGAAAAACTAGCCGAGGGGCGAGAGGCGGAGTTTGCTGATCTGATTGCGCAGCACTACCGCGAGTACTATGTGCAGGCGAATTTGGCGCGGTCCCGAAACAACGTCAGTCGCCTGGCGGTGCGTGCCAAGGTGGTAAACTATCTCTCGCTGGCTGGAGATCAGGCTGCGGCACGCCATGCTGCGCAGAAAGCGCAACACTATTTCACCGATGCGCTTGAGCTGCTGAAAGAAGATGCTGTGGCCGAGGACGTGCCAGAGCGAGTTGAGCTGCTGATGAAGCGCGGTGAGGCGCACTGGTCACAAGTACAAGGAGACGATGCTTGGGCAGACTACCGCGAGGCGCTGCGTCTCTGGTCTGCCTTCAGCACCTTCATGCTACGTAGCTCAGATGGGGAGCAATCTGGACCGGGAGGATTTAGAGCGCCGGTAGCAGCTAGTGGTGCCGAACAGATCATCGGCAGTATGGACGATATTGCGCTTGACCAGCATCTTAAATTGCCGCCCCAGTGGCGCTCTTGGGGACTGCGGCTCTATCGTTTGCTGGTGTTACTTCCCACTCGTCATACCATGTTCTTCCAACAACCTCCTTTGCATGAAGAACTGCTGCTTTATTTGCAAGAGGGGCTGCGTCTCTCTGAGGAACTTGGGCAGCGCCGAACTGCAGATGGAGCCGCTCTGCTCACGGCCAAGAGCTTTTTTTGGTGGTCCTGGGGCGAGCGGCGAAGCGAGCGCGACCTGCTCGACGCCCTGCAGAGCGCGCGTGAGGCAGCCCATATTACCAGCGAGCTGAATGATGCGCGCGGCGCTTCGGAGGCGCTGGATGCGCTAGGTAACCTGCAGAGTATTACTAACGATCTGCGCGGCAATTTGGAGAGCCAGTCGCGCCGCTTGTACTGGGGACGCCAACTGGATGATAGTACTGAGCTTGTCGATATCCATGCCGAGGTTGGCAGCGCTTACGCACTTGTCGGCGACTACGCCAGTGGGGTGCAACAGGGTCAGACGGCGCTTGAGCTCGCCGAGAGCACTGAAGTTGAGGAGCTAAGTGCACGAGCCTCGCGTGCGCTCCTGGTTACCTACTTTGAGTGGGACCGCTGGCAAGAGGCCATCAATATTGGACAGAAGCTGCTAAACCGGACAAATTCCCCCGGTGTCATGCATTCGAATCAACATCGTTGGGCATTGCTCTCCTGGGCCATTGCCCATACCCGGAGAGGAGAGCGTGATGAAGCGGATCTCCTGGTGAAACGTATGACCATGGCGGCGGATCGCAACGAGACACAGCTGGTCGAGTTGATGAAAGGGCGACTGGCGCTGGCTCGTGGCGCAACCAAGGAAGCACGCCAACTTTTTCTCTCAGCCTACGAAGCAAGAACTGGGCGCGTGCTGCTGCCCACTTTACTTGCCGAGCTGGCTGAGTTGGGTGCGCGCACCGCCGATATGGAACTCTATGAGCGTTTCGGCGCGCAGGCTGCGGAACTCGGGTGGCGCTCAGGAGCCCGCAAGGCGTTGGCCCAGGCTTCACGGGCACGCGGAATCGTCGCGGTTGCACAGAAGCGCTGGGAGGATGCGGACGCCGACCTGGAAAGCGCACTGGACCGTTACGTAGACATGGGCACCACCTGGGAGGAGGCCCGCACTCGATATGCACTCGCCGGCCTCTATCAGCGTCGTGGCGATGGCGGGGACGCGGCGCTCGCACGTGAGCAGCTTGTACGAGCGCTTTCCCTCTATGAACCATTGCACGCCGTACGGGATATCGCTCGGGTACGCGCGGCACTAGCTGGATCGGATGTGCGACTACCCAGGTAAAATCTAGGGTAGCGCCCAGACGAAAGCTCTGCCACAATTCTCACTAAATTCTAAAGAAGCGGTGCTATCATCTTCTTATCCGATTATTGACTTCTCCGGCTCTATCCCAGCTCCGGCATGATAGAGGAGAGGATAAGTATGGCCAGTCTTCCGGCTGTGGATAGAGCAGATACCCGTCCGGCGGCGCAAACTCAACTTATAACTCTGCAGGTGCTGGCCGTCACTCCGGTCGCACGTGACACGATTACTCTGGCGCTAGTGCTGCCTGGAACCAGCCGCCCGCCGGGAAGCTACCTGCCAGGCCAGTTCATTACATTGGCGTTCCCGGGAACCAATACCGTCTATTACCGTTCTTACTCACTCTGCGGTGATGGACGGGGCGACTACCCTTGGGAAATTACCGTCAAACGGCAGAATGCCGGGATAGTATCGAGTTATATTTACAGCCATGTGCGGCCCAACATGTTGCTGCAGTCCAGCTTGCCGCAGGGACGCTTTACATTGCCGGCGACTGTATCCCCGGATCAGCTTTTCGTGTTTGTCGCCGCAGGCAGCGGAATCACTCCCATTTACAGTATGCTGCGCGCGCTTACGCGGCTGCCTCGGGAACTTCGTCCACGGGTCTTACTTCACTATGCCTATCACAATAAAGCCGATGCCATCTATGGTCCTGAACTGGCCGCGCTCGACCCGGAACGCAGCTGGCTTACTCAGTGGCACTACGTTACCACCAGCGGCCACCACATGGGAGTCGAGCAGGTGCTGGCATCGATGGGAAGCGAAGCCTCAGGTGCCGAGTGGTACATCTGCGGACCTGCAGGCTTGAAGCGAAATCTGGAATCGGCTCTGCCTTCCCATGGCATTCCACCGTCTCATATCCACACCGAAGTTTTTTCGAGTCCTACCATTGCCCGCACTACGGGAGCAAGTGCAGTGGCCGCTAGCCATATCCGGCTGGTAGATAGCGGAGCCGTCCTCGATGCTGCGGCTGGTGAGACTTTACTGCAGACCTTAGAGCGCTACGGCTACCGCCCTGACTTCAACTGCCGCACCGGAGCCTGTGGAACCTGCCGACTGCGCCTTCTTTCTGGAAAAGTAGAGCACGGCGCCGGCGCGGGACTCACTTCGGGAGAGCGTGCCGCCGGTTATGTGCTCAGCTGTGTCGCTGTGCCGGCGGGAGACATTGCGCTCGCCAGTGCCGGCCAGCCTGTTGCCAGGCGCGTCGGCAATGAGGGTAGTCAGGTAGCGCTTCGCCGTAAGAACGCAAAGAAAAAGCTGAGGCTCGGTCTGGTGGCAGCCACTATAGGGCTCTTTTTCACTGCATGGAGCTTCACCAATCACTCGCCAGGCAGTCAGGCTTCCAGTTCTTCGTCTTCGAATACCACCTCGCCTACCAGCCCAAGTTTCGTTCCTTCTGACACTGGGGGGAGTAGCAGCTCATCAGGGCAGGGACAGTCTAATTCCGGCCCTGTCTTTGGCCAGCCAAGTCAGAGCGCACCAAATACCAGCACAGGAGTCTCCTAAGTTGATGCGTCTTTCAGCGGACCAACCGCGTGTTCTGGTACAACGTGCCAGTCGCCCAATGGCAACCGAGGTCAGCGTACAAATCTCTACCAGTAAAGAACAGGTGGGAGCAGCCGAGGGTGCTGCTGACGCTTGCATGAGCTGGTTCGAGGAGGTGGATCTACGGCTTTCGCGCTTCCGTCCTGAGAGCGAGCTCTGCACGCTAAACCGTGCCGCCGGTCGCTGGTTTGCCGCCTCACCATTGCTGTACGCTGCCGTCGGGGTAGCGCTTCAGTCTGCTCGGTCCAGTTGCGGCCGCTTTGATCCTACCTTACTGCCCCAAATCGAAGCGCTTGGCTATGACCGAGACTTCGCGCAGATTGCACAGCGTGAGACGGCTGGAGTCGACTCACGCGGACTACCACCTTCTCCGCCATTGACTCCCGAAGCTTGGCGAGGCATTGAGCTTGACCCGGCCAACCGGCGCATTCGTCTACCGGAACATGTGCGACTCGATCTGGGAGGTATCGCCAAGGGATGGGCAGCAGATGTGGCGCTCCATCGTTTTTGCCTCTCCTTTGCTGGCGCGCTCATAAATGTTGGAGGTGATTTGCGGGTGCACGGCGGGCCGGCCGCAGGCGATAACTGGTCGGTTGGCATACGCGACCCGCGCCGCGAGCAGGTAAGATCGTCCGATTCATCCCGTGTTCCCGGTAGCACGGAGATGCCAGCACAGGCAGGGTCCTCGTCCAACCATGTAGCGCTCCTTAGCTTCAGCCGCGGCGGACTGGCAACTTCAGGCGCTCTGCGCCGATGGTGGCTGCAGGGTGGTAAGCGCCAGCATCATCTGCTGAATCCTCAAACCGGCTCGCCAATCGAGCTCTGGATCGATGATGACAATGTGCCCCTACAGAAAGCAGACGCTGTGCCGTTGATTGCTACTGCCACCGCTCTCGCCCCAACTGCGGCGCGGGCAGAGGTGGCCGCCAAGGTGGCATTGCTGCGTGGCTACCCTTCGGCTTTGCATGCAGTGGAGGCGGCTTGGGAACGTCCAATTAGCCTTGGAGGGCCTCTGGATGCCGACACCGCTGTTGCGTTGGTTCTGTCCTTTGGTACTGGTGAGGTAGCAGTCTCAGGTAATCTTGAGGCATACCTTGCTACCTGGGGCACCGAGGGCGTGAGATTACCCACTTCGGCTGATTTTTGAGACTGGAAGCCATAGAGCAAAATAGCCCTGCCAGGCAATATCCAGTGTCGCTTGACATGAGTGCGGTGGCTGGTGCATACTCACGTCGCGTAGAATCTGCCCAGACGCGCAACACTTTACCTTCAGGCAATGATGGGGAGAACGACGGGAAAACGCACTGGTGACTACAGAGAGCGCTGCATTTGCTGTAAGCAGCGCCACCGGAGCCTCCTGGATTTTGACGCCCCTGAGCCAAGCGGCGAACCACACCATAAATGTGCAGTAGCTGTCTTCGGGATGTGCCCGTTAACGCACAGTGGCTTGCCGCGCAGCAAGCCAGCTGAGGCTTCTGCTCCGCTCTCACTCTAGTCGGTGAGTCGCGTTGAGCGGGGCGAATGGTGGTGGTACCACGAACGGCTAACGATGTCTAGCCCTCGTCCTCCTAGGGAGGACGAGGGCTTTTTTGTTCTGCGGCATACCGGCCGCCGTATGAAACGAGAGGGACGAAGCACGCGTGCAGGAGACGAGGAGTAAATCTGTTATGGAACGTATTCGTACAACCGAAGTTGGCGGCCATATCGGCGAGCAAGTACGAGTGGCTGGTTGGCTCCACTCTCTGCGCCGTCTAGGAGGTATCAGCTTCCTGGTCATTCGGGATGGCTATGGCATCGTCCAGGTGGTGGCCGAACAGGAGAAGGCGCTGGAGCCGCTCTCAATTGGTCGGGCCGGTCTAGAGAGTGTGGTAGCTATAGAGGGAACTGTAGCCAGGGCGCCCCGCGCGCCGGGAGGTGTCGAGCTGACTGGACCACGCATCGAGCTCATCAGCAGCGTTGATGAGGCGCCGCCGCTGGTGCTCAGTAAACGGGAGCTAAAGGCGAGTCTCGCGACTCTGCTCGACAATGCCGTTATCGCAAACCGGCATCCAAGCCGTCGAGCGACGCTTCGTCTGGCGTCAGTGGCGATGGAAGCTTTCCGGGTGACCCTGCTGGCCCAGGGTTTCACTGAGATAGCGTCTCCCAAGATTGTGGCCGCCGCTACCGAGAGCGGCTCCAACGTTTTTGAGCTGGACTATTTCGGCAGACCGGCCTACCTGGCGCAGAGCCCACAGCTCTACAAACAAATGATGGTAGGTGTTTTTGAGCGGGTCTTCGAGGTGGGGCCAGCCTTCCGAGCTGAGCCTCACGATACTACTCGCCACCTCAATGAGTTCGTCAGCCTTGACGTGGAAATGGGGTTTATCGCCGACCACTTTTCCATTATGGAGGTACTGCAGGATGTACTGGCCGCTATCTGTGCTGCTCTGGCGGTGCAGTGCAGCGCTGAGCTGGATCTGCTGCAAATAGACCTTCCCTTCGTTCCGAAGCCGATACCTCATGTGTCCTTCTGGGCAGCGCAGGAGCTGATATATCGCCTACATGCGACCGATGTGCGTGGTGAACCGGATCTCTCACCGCAGGATGAGCGCTGGCTTGGTGATTGGGCGTGGCATGAGCATGGCAGCGATTTCCTCTTTGTGACCGGTTATCCTACCAGTAAGCGTGCTTTCTATACTGCACCTGATCCCAACCAACCGGAATACTCCAATTCCTTTGATCTGTTGTTTCGGGGAACTGAGTTGGTCAGCGGCGGTCAGCGATTGCACCGCCTCGCGGATTATTTGGCGGTGCTCGCAGAGCGAGCATTGCCCGTTGAGCCATTTGCCGACTACCTAGAGGCATTTCGCTATGGGATGCCTCCGCATGGCGGATTCGCTATTGGTCTCGAACGGCTACTGATGCAGCTAACCGGTGTACCAAATATCAAGCTGGTGACACTCTTCCCCAGGGATCTGAACCGATTGACACCATGAAGCTAGGGAGACGTTATGAACCGGCGTTCGGCCTATCTTTATACTTGATGCTATTATGTGCTAGGAGCTAAATAGCTCATGTACTCGGGTGACTCGAACCCAAGAACCATAGACAAATGTAGACAATCCTGGAGAATCATGTGAGCAACGTTGGCTGCCAGCTCAAGTCGTTGCTGCGCTTCGCAAATTTCGTGACGCAGACGGACGATCGGCTTGATCTGCTTACTGGTGCGCTGTTGATCGCTGAGATTGCCTATCCCACGGCCAGTCACTTCTCATCACTCCGCCAGCTTGATGAGTTGGCAGGATTGGTTCGGCGTGAGCTTGGTATGGCTGAGCATGAGATACTTGCACGCGACACTATCGGCGATCCTGACCATGCTGAGCATGTCCTGATGGCGCTTCGCAAGGTACTTGGCGACCAGGAAGGCTTTCATGGGAATCAAGAGGAATATTACGACCCGCGCAATAGCTTTCTCTGTGATGTGTTGAAGCGACGTACTGGACTGCCAATCAGCCTCTGCCTGGTGTACATCGAGGTTGCCCGCCGCCTGGGAGCGCCGCTGGAAGGTGTAGGGCTACCGGCGCATTTTGTCGCCAAGTGGCCGCTGGGTCCGGATGAAGCCGGAGACCTTTTTATTGATCCCTTTGCTGGTGGCATCCTGATGGACTTCGCGCATTGCCAGCGTTTCGTGCTGAGAATGATGTCAGCCGGTACGGCGGTTCCGCATCTAGAACCACGCTGGTTCGCGCCTGTCGATACTCGAGCCTACCTTACCCGTATGTTGCTCAATTTGAAGTATGCTTATCTGCACCGCGGCAATACCGTATCTGCCCTGGATGTTTCCGAGCGGCTGATATTGCTGCGCCCCGATCTTCTTACCGAAGTACGCGACCGTGGGCTGCTGCGTCTGGCCAGCGGGGATAGTCTCTTTGCCGCTGCCGACATCAATACCTACATCGACCGTATGCCGGATGCCCCCGACACGGTACGGCTAAAGCGCAAGTTGGTTGAGTATAGTGAGCTAAGCGCGAAGTATAATTAATTGCGCCAGAGTCGACAGACCCTAATCCATCGTCCGCATACCGGCAATGACCTGGTTCACCGGACCGGACCCCATGACCACTAATACATCCCCTTCCTGTTGTCGCTCTCGCAGTAATGCCGCTGTCTCCCCGTACGTGCCGCTGTAGAACACTGCCTCTTCACGTCCAGAAAATGCAGGTTGCTTAGCTATCTCCCGCACCAGATCAGTGCCGTGTATCAGTCCGGTATCAATCTCGCGCGACGGCTGTATCTCGACAATGGCTACTTCATCTGCCTGGTCGAACGCTTCAGAAAACGGCTTGAGGAAGCGATGCAAGCGAGTATAAAGCGTCGGCTGGAAGACCGCTATCAGGCGGCGGTTGGGAAACTGCTGCCGCGCCGTCTCGATGGTCAGGGAGACGGCGTGCGGGTGGTGGGCATAGTCATCCACGAAGGTCACTGAACCATCGGTGATGATCTCAAAGCGGCGACGCAGCCCGCGAAACGCCTCCAGCGCCGGCACCAGCCGGTCATGCGGGACTCCGAGAACATCAGCCGCGGTAACAGAGGCCAGTGCATTGTACACATAGTGGGACCCCGGTGTAGCCAGCCTGACGGTGCCCTGTATCTGGTTATTGATTAGTAGGGTAAAGCTATTGGTCTCAGTGGCAAGATCCGTAGCCCGGCAATCCGCGCTATGGCTCTCGATGCCGAATGTACGCACATTGCCCGGCCAGTCACCGAGCTGAGCTCGCACATCCAGGCAGCCGGGGCTGTCCGCATTTATCACCAGAGTGGGCGGCGGCCCATCTAACGAGCGCTTGCCCAAATCCATTCCCGATAGGAAGCGAGTAAACGCGTCGCGTATCTCTTCATAAGAAGAGAAAAACTCCGGGTGGTCGTATTCAACCGCGGTCAGAACAACGACACGCGGGTGATAATAGAGAAAGTTTAGATCGAACTCGTCAGCCTCATTGATAAATATGGGTCCCTGTCCCAAGCGGATATTACTTCCCCATTCGACAACGGTTGCGCCGACCTCGACTGTTGGATCAAGCCCACCAGCGACCGCAAGGCTGCCAAGTAGCGCCGTGGTGGACCCCTTGCCATGGACGCCGGCAACTGAGACTCCGATACTTCCCTGCATCAAGAGGCCGAGCAGTGCTTGCCACTTTACCACCGGGATACCACGACTGCGAGGCAGTGCCAGTTCCGGTAAATCAGGCTGGCGATACAGCACAGCGGGTGACACCACTACCAGGTCAACATTGGCTACATGCGAAGTTTCGTGACCCTCGCTTACGACTATTCCCCGGCTATTCAGCAGCTGCGACATAGTGGTCTTCGCAGCATCACATCCAGACACGATGGCACCGCGCTCGTGGGCAAGCCAGAGCGCGGCTGATATGCCGCTGCCTCCGGCACCGACCGCGTGGATATGCTTACCGCGTAGTCCTTCGGGAAACAGCTCTCTTAGCTCCTGTTCACCTTCTGCCATGGCCTACTCCTGCCTACTCTCCTGTCCTACTCTTCCGCGATCACTCGCTGGCAACGCTACCACTCACCTCGCAACTCAACCTCGAGGTCCAGTTCAACGCCAAAGCGTTCTCTTACAGTACCCCGGGCAAGCGCAATCAAGCCCACGACATCAGCGGCCGAGGCGCCACCAGTGTTGATGATGAAGTTGGCATGCTTGGCGGAAATCTCCGCCTTGCCACGGGCTATACCCTTGAGACCAGCCGATTCAATCAACCGGCCGGAATAGTCGCCCGGAGGGTTCTTGAAAACTGAGCCTGCGCTGGCCTGTGCTGGTTGCGTTTCCTTGCGATGTTGTCGATAGGCATGGACACGCGCTCGCAACTCATTGGCGTCGAGGCGCTGCAGCAGAAAGGTGGCTTCCAAGATCATTTCAGCTGGCTCGATCAGCTCTCGCCTCGCACTCACCGGCTTGCCGCCATCGTCGAAACCAATCTGACGGTGGGCGCGGAAGCGACTGTTCCGGTAGGTAAATTCCAATTCGCCGAGCGGAAGCATGCGCACGACCGGCCGGCCCGCGCTTGCAACATCGCCGGCGACAAAGAGGACGCGCACACTCTGCAGTGTGTCGGCGATACAGGCGCCGTGTGCGCCAGCATTGCTGACCACAGCCCCGCCAATAGTTCCAGGTACTCCAGCTCCCCATTCAAGGCCGCCGAGTCCACGCTCGGCCAGCGCATTCACCAGCTTGGGAAGGCTGACGCCGGCACTGGCGGTAAGCAGACAATGTTGGCTGTCCAATGACTTCAGTGACCACTGGGCTGTAGCCATACGAGCAACAATGCCGCGCGCACCGGCGTCGGCGTAGAGCACGTTGGTTCCATTGCCCACCAGGACAAGAGGCCAGTGGTTGGCAATAGCCACGTCTACCAGTTGAAGCAGATCGCGCTCTTGCTCAATGTTGATCCAGGCATCGGCCGGACCTCCGACCGCAAAGGTGCCATGCCGTGTAAGCGGCTCATTCAAACGTAGCGCACGTCCAAAGTGACGGCGTAATTCTTCCGCCATCGTATGGTTAGTGTCATTGGTGGGCATCCGGGCGGCATCCAGTCGCATGTTAAGAGTTGATTTAAGAGTT
>JBKQTH010000047.1:0-4133 GCA_052143275.1 Ktedonobacterales bacterium
GCAAGAGGACTTGCAGTAGCACGACACTACCAAAGTAGATGGCGCCCAGGATAGCGGTGAGCGAGCCATAGACCAGCGTGCGGTTGACGATGGCGTCGATGTCGAAGAGGCGATAGCGCAGTACCGCGATGGCCAACGTAACCGGTATGAACAGAAACGTTAGGTAGCTAATGACATATAGGACGATGACGCCGCCCATTCCCTGGAGTAGCGGTGGCAAAGTCAAGCCCAGCGGATCCTGCACGGGACTGATTAAGACGGTAGGGCCGTACCCACTCGATACGTTGGGACTCAACAGGAGCTGTGCCAGGTTGCCGGCGACCGCGGCGGCGATCCCGTAGAGGACCCACTTGGTCTGGAGGCGCTGGCTGGGTGTGGAGACGCGCAGGTACCGGTAGGCCTGCGCCACCAGGAAGCTTCCCCAGAGAGTGGCGGCAATCACCCCCCCAAGAGGTTCGGGAGTGACCATCTGCCAAAAGTCATAGGCGCCCGAGAACACTACCCAGACCAGAGCAAACCAGCGCGTCCACCGGGGAACAAAGCGCCCACTGGGAAACAGGTAGAAGAAGAGAACCAAGGGCATATACGCGAGAAGTCCAGTGATGGTATCGGCAATGTGGCCGGCCACTGGCGACCCCGAGGGCAATGGAAGCTGCGTTGTGGTGTTGCTTACCCCATCGATGACGAGGAAGAACGCGACCAACAGCGCCATACGATCATCCGACTTGCGCAAGAATATCAGCAAGCCCACCACGGTGAAGATCGCGACAGAGAGGCAGTCCAGTACCAAGTGAAAGGTACTGTAGGTCGAGGCGGTCCAGCCGATGGCGGTCAGCCCGGCGAGAATACTTGGAGATGGGGCATTCTGGGGCTCGTAGTAGGCGGGAATTTGACTGACAAAGGTGCCTACCATCGCCAAAGCCAGGACCACCCAACCTACCCGTGCGGCCGCTAGCCACCCTCCGCGCAGTGGTGGAAGCGGCTCCGCAGCTGGTACACGTTTAGCCATGCGGGCTCTCCTCTCAGGCTTCGCTCTGGGTATGCACTCTTCTGGGTATGCACTCTAGCGCTCTGATGCCCATTATAGCGAATCTTCGTCTCCTTATCGTTACGGAATCTGCACGGAAATGGGAATCGTTGATCTCTCCCCACACCTCATCTGGTAAGGCAACGGGCAAGAATGAGCCTGCCGCTCTCGCGACGGGCCTCTCATTACATCGTTCGGGAGCCGTAGCGTATCCGGAGAACCAGGCCGTTCACGAGAAATGCCCACCGACTTCCGAATCTGGGGTGATCGCGCAGAACAACCGACTACGCGTGTATCTCTTTCCCAGACAGGAGACCGCCGGCGCCTGTGCCGACTCTCCTATGGCTGTCCTTCTCTATGCTAGCTATGCTAGCTCACTGGCATGGTAGCGGCCCATGGGTCTGCGCCCACCGCTGCACATTGAGTCCCCACAAGGAGATGAAGCTCATGGCTGAAGACAACTTCACGCTCACAACATTTTACAGTTCCTGGAACGAATATCAGGATCACATCACCGAGGCACTCGCGCCGCTGACCGCCGAGCAGCTTGCGCTACGTGCAGCGCCGGGCCTGCGCTCCATCGGCGAGAATGCCATGCACATCATCGGGTGCCGCGTCTACTGGTTGACAGAGTTTCTAGGCGAGGACGGCGGCGAGGAGGTGAAGGCAGTGTATGCGAGCTGGAACGAGGTTGCGCTGGCGCTGGGGACGCCAGTCCCCACAGCCGCCGAGCTGGTCCAGGGCCTCGACCGCACCTGGCAATTCCTGGCTGATTGTCTGGCTCGCTGGAGTCCCGCCGATATGCAACAGACCTTCGCCGACGAGGTGGATGGCGCGGCAGTCGAGTTGTCGCGCGCCTGGGTGGTCTGGCATGTTCTCGAGCATGACCTGCACCACGGCGGCGAAGTCTCGCTTACCTTGGGCATGCATGGGCTCCGCGCGGAATTCGCCATCTGAAGCCGCGGGAGGCGCGGAATCGTGAACGAGTAGACAAAAAACAGAGGAGACACTTGAACCGAAGAATGGTAGAAATCAAACCCTTACCAGATATCGACGAAGCCACGCTGAAGCGGCTGATTGTCGGATACACCACGCAGAAGATGTATCAAGTGAGCACCGAAGCGCAACCCGACCACTTCCGTTTCGAGTTGCGCTTGATTCCTTTAGAAGAGCCAAAGGTCAAGCGTTATGACCATCTGGATGCGAACACGCTTCGCCAGTATGGCGAGATGGCGGCAACCGGCCATTCGTATGGGGCGTTCGTGAACGAGATCTGCATGGGTCTCGCCCTGGCGGAGCTACAGGCCTGGAACACCAGCTTGTGTCTTCAAGAACTGCATGTTGCTCCTGAGTTTCGCCGGCAAGGAATCGGACGACTTCTTCTGGAGACGCTCACGGCCCATGCTCGCGAACAGGGTGTACGCTGCATCGTCTGTGAGACCCAAACGACGGATGTCGCAGCGATTCAGTTTTACCTAGCCGTGGGATTTCGCCTGGAGGGGATTGATCTCGCGTATTACACGAATGAGGATCAGGAACAGGGCGAAGTGGCGGTGTTTATGAGAAAGCGAGTGGTAGCAGAGTGACCACCCGAAGGGGACACCTTTCCCGGAACCTTGAAGTCCATACCGTACTCTACCTACGTGGTACTATTGACTTCGACAGAGTTATGTTGGGCTTTCTGAGCAGATAAGCCGGGTGAAGGGAGCAGGTTCATCGGATGGACGACAACGAACGATTCGAGAAATTGACCGAGCCGGCTCGTACGGTGTTGAGCCTGGCCCTGGAAGAGGCGCAGCGCCTCAACCTGAACTACATCGGCACCGAGCACGTGCTTCTGGGCCTGCTCCGTGAGGGTGACGGAGTCGCGGCCAGGGTGCTGCATGCATGCGGAGTTGAGCTCACTAGGGTTCGGAGCGCGGTCGACTTTATCATTGGGCAGAGCGACCGGACCGTGCCAGGCGAAATGGGCTTGACGCCACGCGCCACGAAGGTGATCGACCTGGCGGTGGAGGAGGCGCAGCTCCTGAACAGCCCGTCTGTTGACACGGAGCATCTGCTTTTGGGACTGATTCGCGAAGGGGAAGGAGTCGCCGTTGGCGCGTTGCAGGGCCTGGGAGTGAACCTGGAGGAGGTCAGGAACCAGACCCTCCAGATGCTCACCCGTAGGAGTGATAGCACCACCAGTGACTCCAATGATCCCGCTAATCCCACTGACCCCGCGCAAACGCCATCCAAGACACCGACCATTGACCAGGTGGGCACTGACCTGACCGCTCAGGCACGTCAGGGTACGCTTGATCCATTTAGCGACTACGAGAGAGAAATCGAGCGCCTTATTCACATTCTCTCGCGACGCCAGAAGATTAGTGCCGCCCTGGTTGGCGAGCCAGGGATCAGTAGGATGGCCATCGTCGCCGGGCTGGCACACCGCATCGCTGCTGGTCAGGTACCAGAGACGCTTCAGGACAAACGTGTCATCACCCTCGGTGTGGGGCTGCTCATTGCCGGCACCACGTCCGGCGGCGACGCTATGGAACGTTTGGGCAAGATCATCGACGAGCAGCGCTCCGGCCAGAACTGTATCTTCTTCATTGATGAGATAGAAACATTGCTTGGAGCCGAGGTCGCTGCAGACGCAGTAGATGCTACCAGCATATTCAAGTTCGCGCTCTCTCGAGGTGACTTGCACTGTATTGTTGCTACGACATTCGATGCGTATCGCACCCATATCCAGAACGATCAGAGACTAAAAAGGTGCTTCCAGAGGGTGATCGTCCCTGCGACTCGTCAGGAAGAGACTTTCCTGCACCACGGGAGCGGTGATAGTGCCGCAGCCCTAGCCGGGGACAGTGACCAAGCGCAATTCTATGCATATAGCGAGCAGGTACGTACGGTGTTGCGCCTGGCCCAGGCAGAGGCCCGGCGCTTCAACCATACGCACATTGGCACGGAGCACTTGCTGCTGGGTCTGGTTCGCGAAGGCGACACTCCTGCAGCCAAGGTGCTGAGCAACCTAGGGGTGGAGCGCAACAAGGTTCGGAGTGCCCTCGAGTTCATTATCGGGCGTGACGATTGGATCGTCGTGGGCGATCATATTGGAAGC
>JBKQTH010000048.1:0-6202 GCA_052143275.1 Ktedonobacterales bacterium
CAATAGGGTGACTTGGAGAGATGACTCGGCAAGACAATCGCAAGAGGACCTCTAGAAGGATGGCTTGCGGGTAGGAACGGCCTATGTTATACTAACCTGGTGCGTGGCGCTGCGGGCGGAATATGTAACAGACAGCATGTCGCCGGCCTGATCGCCCGCCGGTAGAACCAGAGACGGCCGGGGAGTTTTTAAGAAGTCGTTATGAAGAAGTATAAGCTCAAGACGCATAAGGCTACCGCAAAGCGCGTCTATGCGACCGGCGGCGCAAGGTACATGCACCTCAAGTCCGCCCGCACGAAATATCGCCGCAAGAAGGACGCTAACCGCAATCGCTCACTTAGCCAGCCTAGCCTGATGGCCAAAGGCGACTCTCGCAAAATGAAGCAACTTCTGCCCTATAGCTAATTACCCTGGGCTTGTGGGGAAACCCCGGTTGCCGGTCGCCCACGTATCCGGGGTGGAGGAACAGCATGCCACGTGTAAAGAGGGGCGTCACCGCCCACAAGAAGCACAAGAAGGTTCTGCAGCACACCGAAGGTCACTATGGTGCGAGGCACCGTCTTATCAAGACAGCCCGTGAATCCATGATGCACTCACTGATGTATGCGTATCGTGACCGCCGTAATCGAAAGCGGGATATGCGATCTCTCTGGGTTACCCGCATCAATGCCGCCTCACGGATGTGCGGTATACGGTATAGCGAGCTGATACGCGGCCTTACCCTGGCTCAAGTCAGCGTAGATCGTAAGATCATGGCCGATCTGGCAGTAACCGATCTTGCCGCTTTCAACGAGCTGGTCAAGACGGCGCAGGCAGCCCTACACGCACAGAAGGCGTAGCAAGCCAATCGCTCCGGGTAATCGTACGGGGTCAACTTGCCGGTTGAAATGATTACTAGCACATCCAACCAGCATATCTCCCGGCTACATGCCTTACACTCTCCAAAAGGCCGCGAAGCCGAACAGGCCTGGCTGATCGAGGGCACGCACCTCCTAGAAGCGGCCATGGACGCCGCTGTTCTTCCCGAGCTCATTGTCTATGACCCCGACCGCTTTAGCCATGATAAGGATGGTCAGAGACTGCTTACCCGCCTCATGGAGGCGCGAGCCAGCGGAGTTGCGGTCTACGAAGCCACTCCGGCAGCTATTGAACGGGCCAGCGATACTAGAACACCACCTGGAGTGGTTGCCGCGGTTGGGATAGCCGCGGTTTCGCCCGAGCGGGTGCGCAGCCGCCGGCGTGGCCGGATGCGTCCTATTTTACTGGTGCTCGATGCCATTGGCGATCCCGGCAATCTGGGAACTATCCTGCGTTCGGCGCTCGCCGCCGACGTAGACGAGGTCTTACTGGCGCCAGGCTGTGCCGACCCACTGGGGCCTAAGGTCGTGCGAGCGGGTAGCGGGTCGCACTTTCGTCTTCCGGTGCGTGCCAATCTCGATTGGGAGACGGTCAGGCACCTAACAGCCGGCTCGCCCGCGGTGCAACAGATATTGATGGCTGAAGCTAGCTCCAGGCGAAGCTACGATACCTTTGACTTTACTCGTCGTACTGCCCTGTTGATCGGGAATGAAGCGCACGGCGCCTCGGCCGAGGCGTACGCGCTCATGACAGAGGCAGTGAGTATCCCGATGTGGAATAAAGTCGAGTCACTTAATGCAGCGATAGCCGCAAGTGTGATACTCTTTGAAGCAGCGCGACAACGCCGTGTCGCCGAGACACGATCCGACCCAATCGAAGAAATCGAAGAATAGGCAACGAAGGAGAGAGTAGGCGGCGAACCATGACAGGGAACCTGGGTCAGCGACTGGAAGCCTGGGTCATGCCGAAACCACCGAAGTTCACTCCTGAGCCGGCGGCTGAAAACCAGATAGGGCCACACCTGACCACTGTCTGTGGGGTACAGTAGGCGCCACGGATGCCCACCGTTAACTGGGTATAAGAGCAGAGCCCACAATCTCGTCGTGCGTGAGAAGTGTGGACTCTGAAACGTGGGTGGTACCACGAAGCATGTGAACGGCAACTTCGTCCCTTGAGGAAGTTGCCGTCTTTGTTTCTTATGAGGAGTCCGGCACATGACTACCGAGTTGAGCAAGCAGGAGCTGGACATGGATGATTTACGCAGGCGGGCAATAGATGACCTGCAGTCCTGTAACACCACCGAGGATCTGGAAGATTGGCGGACGCGCTACTTAGGCCGCGAGCGTGGCGAGTTGTCAGCGATCTTAAAGGGTTTGGGCAAGCTGCCGCCCGAACAACGCAAAACCATCGGCCAGGCAGCCAATATGCTTAAAGCTGAGCTGGAGCAGTTGCTGGAGGAACGGGGTCAGAGTCTGCGCTCACAGGAGCGGCTAGCAGCTTTGGAGAGCGAACGGCTGGATGTGACCCTTCCGGGCAGGCAAAGACCGCGCGGCCATCTCCATCCCATCTCGGCGACAATTCGTGAGATCTCGCACATCTTCCGTCTGATGGGCTTCCAGACTCTGGATGGGCAAGAGGTCGAGACCGACTATTACAACTTCCAGGCGCTGAATATACCTGTCGATCACCCGGCGCGAGATATGCAGGACACCTTTTGGATCATACCTGGGCAGGTGCTGCTTCGTACCCAGACCTCGAATAGCCAGATACGCATCATGGAGCAGATGCGGCCGCCAGTCCGCGCCATCGTGCCCGGTAGAGTTTACCGTAATGAAGCCCTGGATGCCAGCCATGAGGCGGTATTCCACCAGGTGGAGGGTATCCTCGTCGACGAATCTGCTACGATGGCGGACCTGCGTGGAGTCGTCACCCGCTTCGCCCATGAAATGTTCGGTACAGATCGCAAAGTGCGCTTCCGCCCAAGCTACTTCCCCTTCACCGAGCCCAGCGCTGAATTCGACGTGGACTGCTTCAGCTGCTCCGGAGCCGGTTGCCGTCTCTGCAAGTACAGCGGCTGGCTGGAGATGGGCGGATCCGGCATGATCGACCCACGAGTCCTGAGAGGAGTTGGCTATGACCCAGCTATCTATCGTGGCTTCGCCTTTGGGCTGGGCATCGAACGCATTGCCATGCTGCGTTACGGTATAGATGATCTTCGCCTGTTTTCCGGTAACGATCTACGTTTCCTGCGGCAGTTCGCCTAGTACCTGCCTTTCCCAGCCAGTAAGGAGCTTTTATGCATATTCGACTTGCCAGCCTGGGCTTTGGCAATGTGGGGCGCGCTCTGACGACCATGCTGGCGGAGAAAGCAGAGGAGTTACAGCGCCGCTACGATCTGGTGTTTACCTTTTGCGGCGCTCTGACACGCAGTTCCGGCGGCTGGATCGCCCACAGCGGCATTGCGCCAGGAGAATTGGCGGCCAGCGGCTGGCCTGGCGGCAATCTGCCTCATGGAGCGGAGTATTTCGACGAGGAATCTCTGGCATTCATCGCTAGCTGCCCTGCTGATATCCTGCTGGAGTTGACCACGCTCGATCCCAAGTATGGTCAACCAGCCATTGGCCACATTCGAGCTGCCCTCGCCGCCGGCCGGCACGTGGTCACTGCCAACAAGGGTCCTATCGCCTACGCGTACTCGGAACTTCAGGCCCTGGCAACCGAACGGAGGCTGGCGCTTCGCTTCGAGTCCACCGTCTTGGATGGAACTCCTATCTTCGATATGGTTGAGTCATCGTTGCCGGCTACTACCATTTTCGGCTTCCGTGGTCTCCTGAACAGCACCAGCAACTATGTGCTCGGCCTCATGGAGTTGGGTGAAACGTTGGAGTCCGCTCTTGGAGCGGCCCAGAGGCTTGGTATAGCTGAGGCCAATCCGGCAAGCGATCTTGAGGGCTGGGATTCCGCGATAAAGGCGACCATCCTGGCTAATGTATTGATGGGCGCGAGCCTACGGCCGGCTGATATCGAGCGACATGGACTGGGTAGTGAGGCCATGCTGGAGAGGCAACGGGCACTACTGCCAGGGCAAACCTTGAAGCAGGTAGTGGACTGCCGGCGCCAGGGCGACAGTGTGCGCGGTTCGGTCCGGTTGGAGGCACTATCGGCGGATGACCTGCTGGCTCATCTTTCCGGCATGGAGACCGCGCTCCTATTCCACACCGATACCATGCAGGATCTCACCATCATCGAAGGCAAGGGTGGACCAGGCCAGACCGCTTTTGGCGTCATCGCCGACCTGGTGCTGATTTCGCAACAACGAGAGACAAGACTGAACGCCGACACACTGTAAACGAAGTACCGCAAATATAGAAGAAGCTGGAACTATTGCTATGTTGATACCTTATTCCTGGCTGAAAAGCTACGTAGATATCGAAGTTTCCCCTGAGGAACTGGCCGAGCGGCTGACCATGGCCGGACTGGAGGTAGATCGAGTTGAGTATGGCAAGCCCAATCTCACGACAGGCGAACTGGAGACGTGGCCCGGCATCATCACCGCCGAAATCGTGTGGCTGGAGCCTATCAAGGGTTCTAATCACCTGAGTGCCACTCGTGTCACCAGTGGTGACGGTATAGAGTTCAGCGTGGTCTGTGGGGCGCCCAACATTCACCTTCACGACCGGGTGCCTCTGGCAACCATTGGCGCCATAGTCGGAGATATCACCATTGCTGAGAAGAAGTCCATGGGAGTGACGTCAGAGGGTATGCTCTGCTCACCACGAGAATTGGGCCTGAGCGATGACCACTCGGGTATCTTTATCCTCCCACCGGATACACCGCTTGGCGTGCCGCTGGCCAGGATCATAGGCGAGGCGGTAATCAACCTGGACATCAAGGCTCACCGCGGTGATCTCTTCTGTGTGACTGGAGTGGCACGTGAAGTATCGGCTTTCACCGGTAAAGAGCTGCATCTTCCGGAGACTGCACTGAAAGAAGCTGGACCTCCCATCACTAAGCTGATGAAGCTCGAGGTACATGACCCTGATCTCTGCCCACGATATACCGCCCGGGTAGTGCGCAAGGTACAGATCGGGCCGTCGCCCAAGTGGCTGGCCGAACGGCTGGTGCTTGCGGGCATGCGACCTATCAACAATGTGGTGGATATCACCAACTATGTAATGCTGGAGCTTGGCCAGCCTCTGCATGCCTTCGACTATGACAAGGTGGCCAACCATACTATTATCGTGCGCCGTGCCAATCCTGATGAGACTTTGACCACTCTGGACGGTACCACAAGGCAGCTGAGCACGGAGATGCTCCTCATTACCGATCCGGCCGGTCCGAATGTCATCGCCGGGGTATTCGGCGGTGAACGGGTGGAGGTGGACTCATCCACTACCAGCCTCATTCTCGAGGCGGCCCACTTCCTTCCAACCAACGTCCGGCGCACCTCGCTAGCTCTGGGTTTACGTACCGAATCTTCAAGTCGTTTCGAGAAGAATCCCGATATTGAACTTACGGCAATCGCCATCGACCGGGCAGCCCATCTCATTACCGATCTTGCTGGAGGCAGGGTGGCGTCCGGCCGTCTGGACTTCTATCCAGAGCCGGTTAAGCCTCGTGAAATCATCTTTGTGCCAGGCCAGGTGAAATGGCTGACTGGTATTGCGGTCTCGCGTAACGAGTGCATTGAAAGCCTCCAGTCGCTGGGGTTCGGCGTGCGCGACGCCGGTGACGGCGCGGATGAGGCTCTCCTGGTGACTGTGCCAACCTGGCGCGGAGATGTCGAGGAGAGCGCCGATGTCGTGGAAGAAGTGGCTCGTATTGTCGGTTTCGACCGCATTCCCGCCCGTATACCAGTTGGGCCGCTGCCCGAGCCGCTGGCGGTTGACTGGTTTGCCCGGGAAGATCGCATTCGCGATATGCTGGTGGGAGCCGGCCTAACCGAGATCATTACCTACTCGCTGACCAGCCGGGCAATGATGGCTAAGTTGCTGGTGGTTGGTGCCCCGGGCGATGAGCTGCTACTAAGCGCTTCGGTGACAGGGACGAGCGATAAAGTCGGCAGGGCGGAAGTCGCCGACCTTCCGAAAACCACCGCTAGCTCACGCGCGCTCGAACGGTTGCAGATCGGAGCAATCGCTGATCGACTGCCGGCAATTACCCTGCACAATCCTCCGTCCTCCGAACTGGAAGCTTTAAGGCTGACCCTGATGTCAGGTCTGCTGGAGACGGTACATGAAAACAGCAAGCATGAGGACAGCGGTCTTTGGTTCTTTGAGCTTGGGCGCCGCTATCTTCCGGCGCACGAGTCGGCTGAAGGGACAAATCTTGCCCAGGAGCGGCG
>JBKQTH010000049.1:0-6693 GCA_052143275.1 Ktedonobacterales bacterium
CGAATTCGATGCCCTGCCCGATGCGGATGGGACCCGAGCCGAGTACGACCGCCCTCGCCCCCGGCAATGGCTCGGCTTCGTTCTCCTCTTCATACGTGCTGTAGAAGTACGGGGTCTGCGCCGGGAATTCGGCGGCGCAGGTGTCTACCATCTTGTAGGTCGGCAAGATGCTCCACCGGCGTCTTAGCGCTCGAATGCTCATGCCTTTGCGGCCGGCTCCAGGGAAGCCGGGGCCGGGGGAACCCGAGAGTAGGGTGCCAGTGAGCTCTTCGATCCGCTGATCCGAGAAGCCCATGCGCTTGGCCGCCAGTAGCCGGTCCCTGGTCAGCGAGCCATGAGCCAGGCTGCGCTCCATCTCGACGACATTGCGCAGCTTGGCCAGGAACCAGCGGTCGATACCCGTCTCACTCTGCAGCGCGTTGAGGCGTTTAGCGGAGTCGTCGACACGAAGCGCTTCCAGGAGCTGCCAGAGCCGTACGTCATTGGCTACCCAGGGCAAGTCTGGACGGCCGTCCAGCCGCGAATCCCGCTCGTCGTGCGGCTCAAAGATTTCGCGGCCCATGCCCATCTCGACCTCGGAAGCACCGCTAGGGTCTAGCCACGCCATCATGGTCGCTGGGCGTATCTCCAGCGAGCGCATCGCTTTCTGAAGCGCCGCCTCGAAGGTACGGTCGATGGCCATCACCTCGCCGGTCGCTTTCATCTGGGTTCCCAGTCTGCGGTCGGCCAGTGGGAACTTATCAAAGGGCCAGCGCGGAATCTTCACCACACAGTAATCCAGCGCCGGCTCAAAGGCGGCGACTGTCATGCCGGTGACTTCGTTCCTGATCTCGTCCAGTCGCAGACCGATGGCGATCTTGGCGGCCACTCGCGCAATCGGATAACCAGTGGCCTTCGAGGCCAGCGCCGAGCTCCGGCTAACTCGGGGATTGACCTCGATCACGTAGAACGTTAGCGAACGCGGGTCAAGCGCGAACTGGATATTGCAGCCGCCCTCCACCCCCAACGCGCGAATGATCCGGAGCGAGGCGCTGCGCAGCATCTGGTACTCGCGATCCGAGAGCGTCTGGCTGGGAGCCACCACGATGCTGTCTCCAGTGTGGACACCCAGCGGATCGAAGTTCTCCATGTTGCAGACCGTGATACAGGTATCCGAGCTATCCCGCAGAACCTCGTATTCGATCTCCTTCCATCCCCGAAGATACTGCTCGACCAATATCTGGCCTATGGGACTGGCCGCGAGCCCTGATTCGGCGATGCGGGCCAACTCGGCCCGGCTGTGGGCCACGCCGCCTCCGGTGCCTCCAAGGGTAAATGCCGGCCGAACGACTACCGGCAACCCAATGGTCCCGGCGAAGTCGAGCGCGGCCTCCAGCGTGGTCACGGTCTGGCTGGGCGGCACCGCAATACCCAGCTGGAGCAGCAGCTGCTTGAAGAGCTCTCGATCCTCCGCCTGTCGTATGGTGGAGAGCGACGTGCCCAGTAGCTTGACATGGTACTCATCTAAGATTCCAGCGTTTGAGAGCTCTACCGCCAGATTGAGGCCGGTCTGCCCACCCAGGGTAGCCAGCAGGCCGTCCGGTGCCTCGCGCTCGATCACCCGGCGCAGCACTGGAACGGTCAGCGGCTCGATGTAGGTCACATCGGCGACGCCCTCATCAGTCATGATGGTCGCTGGATTGGAATTGACCAGGACGACGCGCCTGCCCTCTTCGCGAAGCGCTTTACAGGCCTGCGTGCCGGCGTAATCGAACTCGGCAGCCTGCCCAATGATGATTGGTCCAGATCCAATCACCAGCACCGTTTCCACATCTTCACGCACCGGCACGACTTGATATCTCCTCTTGATTGGTTGCTCCGGGAGGCGCAACTACCGTTCGCTTATCAAAGATCAGGCCGGCAAAGCGATCGAACAGCATTCGATTGTCTTCGGGACCAGGTGCGGCTTCGGGATGGTACTGCACGGTGAAGATCGGTAGTTCTTCGTGCGCCAGCCCCTCTACACTACCGTCCGAGAGATTGATATGGCTCACATAGAAGCCGCTCTCACCCGGCACTGAGCTGGCATCTACCTGGAAGTTGTGGTTCTGAGAGGTAATGGTCACGATACCGCTGCGCAGCTCGCGCACTGGGTGATTGGTGCCATGGTGCCCGAATGGTAGCCGGCTGGTACGTGCGCCGGCCGCCAGTCCGATAACCTGGTGCCCCAGGCAGATGCCCAGTAGCGGTATAGTTCGCTCTGGGCGGATGAGCTCCCGGGTCAGCTCGATGAGGTGGGAGACGCTCTCGGGATCGCCCGGCCCATTGGAGAGCACGATACCCGCCGGATCCAGCCGGCGAATGGCCGCCATGTCTATGGTGTACGGCGTGATTACGACCTGCAGCCCGCGTTCGGAGAGGCAGCGGGCGATATTCTGCTTATATCCGGTGTCGATGAGCAGGACGCGGGGCGCATCTGCCGGCAGAGCGGCCGGCGGCGCCCAGGCCTGCAGGCGGCCGGTATGGTCCTCGGCAACCTCAGCAACCACATCCAGTTCGGTGACGCTCTGAACTCGCCTGGCGGCGTAGACCAGCCCAGCGATATCGGGCGACTCGCCGGGTTTATAGGCCTGTATGACTCCACGAAGGGTGCCATGTATGCGCAGGTGGCGGGTCAGCGCTCGAGTATCCAGGTCGCAGAGGCCGGGAATGCCGGCGTCTCGCAGGTAAGTGTCCAGGGACTCGGAGGCGCGCCAGTTGCTATAGTCGGCCGAGTACTCGCGTACGATCAAGGCCGAGAGCCATGGCCGGCGAGACTCCACGTCCTGTGGGGCGACGCCGTAGTTCCCGATGAGGGGATAGGTCAGCACCACCATCTGACCACGGTAGGATGGATCGGTACAGATCTCCTGGTAGCCGGTCATGCTGGTCGCGAAAACCACCTCTCCCTTTCGGCCGTGGCTTAGCGCCTCTGCCGCCCCAAAGGGCCGGCCGTAGAAGCATCTGCCGTCCTCCAATACCAGAACCGCCAGCGTTCCGCTCCCAGTCTCCGGCTGTGTATCTCTCTGCTCGTACTCCAACATCTGCTGTGCTTTCTCTCAACTGGCCAGGGTATAGACCGGTTTACCGGCGACCCAGGTCTCTTGTACGCGCCCTCGTAGCGTGACGCCGGCCAGCGGCGTATTGTGCCCCAGCGAGGCGAAGTGCGCGGTATCGACTACCCACTCTTGATCAGGATCGAAGATTACCAGGTCGGCTGCTGCCCCGGTACGAAGCGTTCCGGCCTCAAGATTCCAGGCGCGAGCCGGTCGCAGGCTGAGCGCGGCGATCAGCGGCGAGAGTCCAAGCTCACCAGTGTGCACCAGCGCCAGCATTGCCGAAAGCGCGGTCTCCAGCCCGGAGATGCCGAAGGCGGCTTGATCAAACTCGCAGTCCTTCTCCACCACGGTGTGGGGCGCATGGTCGGTGGCGACAGCGTCGATGGTGCCGTCCCGCAGCCCTCCCAGCAACGCCCGACAATCCTCGGGCGACCGCAGCGGCGGATTGACTTTGGCGCTGGTATCGTAGCGCTGTCCCGGTGGCAGCGGCAATTCCAACTGGGCCAACGCATCGGCCAGCGGCCCAGTACGCTCGCCGGCAACCCAGGAATCGGTGAGCAGCAGGTGATGGGGGGTGACTTCAGCGGTGACCGGCAGCCTCTGACGCTTGGCCTCGCGTATCAGCGCCACCCCGGCCGCGGTGCTCAGGTGCGCAGCGTGATAGCGGGTGCCGGTGAGGTGTACCAGAGCCAGGTCACGCGCCAGCATCACTTCTTCAGCCACCGAAGGCCAGCCCGCTAGGCCCAGCAACGTGGCCACCGGACCCTCGTTCATGACCCCATTGCCGGCCAGCTCCAGGTCCTGACAGTGCTCCACCAACGGCAGTCCCAGTGTCGAAGCATATTCCAGCGCAGAACGCATGAGCTTGCTACCGCTTACCGGATGACCGTCGTCGGAGAAGGCCACCGCTCCGGCTGCCGCCAGCTCCAGGAGGTCGGAGAGCTGCGCACCTAGCTGGCCTCTGGTGATGGAAGCAACCGGGTAGACTCGAACCGGCGCCGATCTCGCCAGCTGCATAACCCGCTCCATCACCGATGGTGAATCAATGACAGGATCGGTATTGGGCATGCAGCAGATGCTGGTAAAGCCCCCGCGAGCCGCCGCCCGACCTCCGGTCAGGATAGTTTCTTTGCTCTCGAAACCCGGTTCACGCAAATGGGTGTGTAGATCTACCAGGCCCGGCGCCAGAACCCAGCTCTTGGGCAGATCATGGATCTCTGGCGTAAGGCTTTCGGCGGCGAGCTGAGACCGAACTTCGGCTTCGTCGCCAATTGCCGCCACCCTGCCGTTCACGATCAGCAATTCTCCCCGGCCATCGATGTTCTGGCTGGGATCCACAATTCGCGCACCCCTAAGGAGTACTACCTGTCGCGGCTTTCCCTCGATTACCATGGTCGTTCCAGCCTCACCTTCCGCCGGTGCCGGCCAGGCGATCCAAGAGGGCCATACGTATGGCCACACCATTGGTCACCTGGTCGGTAATAACTGACTGGTCGCTGGTCGCCACCTCCGGATCGATCTCAACCCCTTCATTCATCGGGCCCGGGTGCATGACCAGAGCTCCGGGCCGTGCCAGGGCCAGCCGCGCCTGGGTGAGCCCGTAGTAGGCGGTGTATTCTCGCTGCGAAGGCAGAAGCCCGGCTTGCTGGCGTTCCCTCTGCAGTCGCAGCGCCATCACCGCGCTGGCCCCTTCAAGCGCCGGCTGGATGCGTGGCTCCACGGTTACCTGGCGCAGCGCGCCGGTGCCCGGCACCGGGCGACTCCGGTACAGTTCCACCGCGGCCGGCGGCAGTAACGTCGGCGGTCCACAGAGCACCACCTCAGCTCCCATGGCGGTTAGCGACCAGATATTGGAACGGGCTACCCGGCTGTGTAAGATATCACCAACTATCACGATGCGGCGACCGGAGACCGGACCCAGGTGGCGATTTAGGGTAAAGAGATCCAGCAATGCCTGGCTAGGATGAGCATGCCAGCCATCTCCGGCGTTGAGCACGTGGCCGGTGAACTGGCGAGCAATCAGGTCGGGTACACCTGAGCTGCTGTGGCGAATGACGATTATGGCCGCTCCCAGGGCTTGCAGCGTGCGAACGGTGTCTACGAGCGACTCTCCCTTGGTAACACTGCTCGCCGCGGCGGTTACATTGGTAACGTCGGCGCCGAGCAGCTTACCCGCTCGCTCAAAGGAGATGCGAGTTCGAGTGCTGTTTTCATAGAAAAGATTCACCATGAGCTGGCCACGTAGGCTGCCCCGCAGTTCGCCTCGCTTGGGTTCCAGGAGCGAACGCATGTGCTGGGCATGCTCGAGCAGCGAATCTATCTCCACCGGAGACCACTCATCGACATCCAGCAGGTGCCGGCGAGCGATAGGTCGCTCGGCCGCAGCAACTTTATCTTGGCTCATGAACTCTACTCCGGCTGGCGTAACAGCAAAACCGCATCTTGTCCATCGGTCTCGCGGAGCAGTACTCGCACGCTTTCGTTCATTGCGGTAGGAACGTTCTTGCCGACATAATCGGCGCGTATGGGCAACTCCCGGTGACCACGGTCTATCAGCACGGCCAGCTGCACCTTCCGCGGCCGGCCGTAGTCAAGTAGCGCCTCCAGCGCAGCTCGCACTGTACGTCCCGTGAAGAGAACGTCATCTACCAGTACTATGACCGAACCGTCTATAGTGACTGGTAGTGGTGGGCTCGGCTGGGCCAGCCTGGTGCTCCGTTCAGGAAGATCGTCGCGATAGCGACGAATATCCAGCGCCGCGGTCGGCACCGCGACATTCTCGAACTCGGCGATCCGTTCGGAGAGTCGCTCGGAGAGCGGTACGCCGCGACTGCGAAGTCCCACCAACAGCAGGTCCATAGCACCGGCGTTGCGTTCGATGATTTCGTGGGCTATGCGCGAGATGGCTCGCCTCATCTCTTCGTCGGTGAGGATGACCTTGCCGGAGCCGCCGGTGTTGTCGGGGCGCACCGGCGTATTCTCCGCATCCCCCGTATTCATGGTACCCATTACCGCCACCCCTTCGTGGTTGTCATTCTGGTGACAAGTAGCCAATCAGCAAGCCAATCGATCATGGTGAATCGGGCAAAAAAATACCTCCATCTCCACCAGTGGAGTGAAGGTAACTGGTCGCAGACAGGCGCCATGGTTAACTCCTTTCCGGCCTCTCAGTGCCGGTATTAAAGGGCTGCTCTAACGAAAGAGTATACCACGTGGTCGGGTAAATCGCAACCGCGTAACTGAAGCTGTGCAAAACATGTGGCAGGAGACGAGAGTTTATACACCGGCGGTGAGGCCCTGGCGCCACCGGTTGCCGTCACGTGCGTAGCTTACGACGATCGCGCCACGAATACCATTTTCTTTCACCAGCGCCCCTGCGACGCCATAGTGACGGAGAAGTGCCTGGAGAATAGCCGCTCCAGCGGGAAGCAGACGGACACGTTCGACTGGAAGCTCGAATTTAGCAGCTAGCTCAGATGCCTTTTTCTTCTGAAAGACTAATAGCATCTGATCAAGCGCTGCAATGGTAAGCAGCGAGCGTTTGGGATGAGCGGTGAGCCGTACCAGATGATCAGCACTGCCGCCCATTGCCACTACCTGCTGTGGTGGCAATGGT
>JBKQTH010000050.1:0-13431 GCA_052143275.1 Ktedonobacterales bacterium
TGGGAATGGAATAAGAGTATCCCTTAGGTACGATGACCACCGTAATCCCGGTGAACATGCTGTAAAACACGTCACGCGGCAGATACTTTATGTAATACTCCGACGAGTCCACGATGGTTAGACCCTGGCTGTCACCATTTGTCATAACCAGAAAGTGGCCGCCGGAGAAGAAGTGAAAATACCCATAAGAGATGCGCACATTCACGATAACCGGCAATCCAAGGGTATGGCTAATATACACTATCTGATTATAGGTGAGATGGTCGCTGATGTCGGCCTGATAGCCAAAGGGAGAGACACCACGCTGGTAGCCGGTGATAGTGAGGAGCCCGCCGTCCAGCGAGATATCGGGTTGCATGGTGTCGATAAGCTTGCCAATGGTAGCTCCGGGAACTCCCCACGCAGTCAAGACCTCGGAGGCGGTTGCAGCGCTGCAATCGGCATCACCCCATGCCTCGAACTGCGCCGGGTTATCATAGAGCTGCTCGTCTAGCAGCTGAGTTTCAGGCTGTACCCGCTCGGCAACCGAAGGTGCGGATAAGCTACCCGCGCTAGAGACAAACGCCGCCTGCATGAGCTGTTGTGAAGGCTCACCCATGACGTTAACCGTCGCGAACAGCGCCGCCACCATAACCAGCACCGCTAGAATCAGACGGGCAATGGACCAGGGACTGCGCGCCCGCTCCACCAGCATCTGGGTATTGACGCGCCGGCGGGGCTTGCCGGCCCGCAGCAATGTTTGAAATACCGCCAGATCGGGGACGCTGTCTGGAGAAAGAGTCACAACCGGATAGCCTGGCTCCGAATTGATACCCGGGACCGGCAGCAGTTCGCCTCCGCGAGTGTTCTTGGCATACTGATCCCAGCCGTCTTCAGGGTCCCCGTCGTCATCCCAATCGCGCCAGTACCTGGACTCCGGTTCTGGATATGACGGATTCATCCTGTTTATGCTACTAGCCATGTTCTTCGTGTTGGAGTCTGGATGAGCTTCTCTGGGAATCGCCGGTAGCTTGAGCGTTCCCGGCAACTGTGCAAGTGGACGAGCCGCGCTTTGTTCCCGTGTGCGACCCTGAATCCGTCCCGGAATCGGACCCGGCAGGTTGGTACGCCCTTGATTTCGGCGTGCCGCAACTTCTTCGGGGGAGAGGATGGAAGGTACCCTTGGAATGGAAGAAGAGTAGGTCTGCGGCGATGCATCCAAAGATGCCTTTGGTTGCTTTGATTGCTCCAGTCTTGCCTTGCTACTCCTTGTGCGTGGCGTTGCCTTATGGGTAGGTCGAGCATCCTCGCCCATGCCTTGCACATTCTCTCTAGGCATCATCTACACTCCCAAAAATTAGCGGTGAGACCGGGGCATGTGCCGGTTGAATGATAGACAGCTGGGGCTTTAGCGTCAAGAACACAAGCCTTATGTACCATAATAGCTCCGGATTGCTGGCATAGACCCCTTGCCGGAGGCGGGCGTCTCCCTTATACTGGCCAGGGTAGCTTTCTTGAGTACCCCCCTGGTTGCGAGCCCATCCGGCGCTGCATAGTCTCGCACGGATCGTCAAAACAGGAGTATGGAGGCGAGCGATCACTTGCTCGCTACGGAAAGGGTGTATCCCCATGTCGACATCCGGCAATCCAGGCGACCAGCAGATAGCTGCCGCTGGCTCAAGTGGCGGTACTGTGGCGACACTACCGGCAGAGCTTGAAACCCTTCTACAACCTGGCAAGACCCCAGACCGTATCCAGCATGCGATCACCTGGGCATCCCGACGTGATCCGGCCGTGGTGCAACAGCACAAAGCGCTCAAGCATGAGGTAGCTACCTTTGAGGATATACAGAAACTGCCGTTGGCGCAGCTTGACACTGTTGCCCAACACTTCGCGCGCGTGTACCGCGACCGAGCCTTTCTCACCGGAGCCATAACCGGTCTTCCTGGTGGCCTGTGGGCCCTGGTTGCCTCGGGAGCTGATGTGCAGCTAATCGCAATCTATGCAGTGCGAATGGCTTCTGATGTCGCCCAGTCTTATGGTTACGATACCTCCATGGTCGTGGAGCAGGCCCATTTGGCTGAGGTGCTGGCGCTGGCGGCAGGTGTTGATAGCCTGCGCGGTGTCGGCAACTGGCTCACACGTGAAGGCCTGGCGCATCTTCTGCCTGAGTTGCTCCCCAAGATCATGATGCGCCTGAGCGTAGAGTTGACCGAGGAGCAGGCGGGCAAACTTGTGGGTAGGTTAATTCCTGGCCTAGGTGCAGCCGTGGCTGGAACCATCGATTACACATTCTTGCGAGTTGCTGGTGAGCGAGCTATCGCCTATTATCACAATCGCTATCTGGTCGACCATGGACAACAGCCGGAAAATCCCCACCTGAGTCTGCCCGCGCGCGCTTTTGCCGTGTTTACGCCAGATGAGCCCGAGTCCGCGCCGGTATCTTCCGGGCAACAGACCAAAGTGGTCGAAGGTAGCCTGTCCCGCTCCCTCCAGGCCGCTCCGGCACTGCCCAAGAAGGTGCCCAACCGGCCACCTGAACGAAGGATCAGGTTGTGGCTGACCGTCTTTGGTATCTTCTTTTTCTTCGCCACTGTGGCCGCCGTCGCCGCCTTACTAGTGCTCATTGGAAACGGCGTCAACAGTCTCATTCATTAAGCCGGCCGTATCGCGGTCCCTAAAGTCTACTCTCTTGGGAACCCCTCCTTGCATCATTCCTATTGTCGTGCTACCATGTCACAATACGAGAGCGCGGTAAGGCGAGGTTAGCCTGCTGGCATGCAGTGTGCTAGAGCGCCTCTTAATAGTGAGGAACGCATTGAAGCGTTCTTTAAAAATAGTTCTTTTCTGTTATGATCTCGCGTGGCAGGTGATGTGCCTTGTCCTGGCAGGGCTCGCTCATAACGATGCCCAGTCCAGTGGCCGGAAGAGAGTCAAAGCAAACATCATTACATGGGCAACACCAGGGCGTCTTGTATTTCGTTTGCTGAAAAATCGCCCTTTCATGTTATCGCCCAACTCCGCCAGGTAGGCGGAGGAACAACGTCCGCTTGCGGTTGGCCGTGATGCCTCAAGAGAGCCACGTGAGCCCACGTCATCTCCTCCCCTCCAGCACTGCATCTCTACTCAGGTTTAGCGCCCGCTGTTTCGTAAGGGGGTGGTCGTGGGAAACGAGATGCAAGCCCGGTACAACTAGATAGTAGAGCCGAGTAGGGGAACACCATCCCATCCTGCGCTCGCTGGTCAGCGCAACAGGAGTCAATAGAGCGCATGAGCTGCCTCGCTGGTCCTACGCGAGGAGCGCGCCAGAAATTCTCTTCTGTGGAATGGGACATTTCATCTTCTATTTCCATCGGTTGTGTACTGACCATTGCTCCAGCGATTTTCCAGATGGGTTTGAAGCGGCAACATCAGCTGAGTAGATGCGGCTTCTCTTCTAAAGAGCCGCCAGGTCGTCCATTCCGTACATGCTTATCCGTTCATTCTTATCAGAAACAGAAAAAAAATTATCGGGTGATGAGAGAACGGCATAACGGAGCCAGTTTGCCAGTCGTGCCGAAGCCAAGCAACACATACTTTGGGGTACACCATAGTTTGATCTCCTGGCAAACGGTGAAGAGGGAGAGAGTAGATATGGATCTTGTTAAGCGTCTTGAAGAGTATCGAGCCCAGGAACGGGCTTTGTCATGGGAAGGAAGCTTCGAGGACTATTTCAAAATCGCCAGCCACAATCCGGCTGTCGCCGAGCTTTCTCACGCTCGTCTCTATAACATGATCCTTGCCGCCGGTAGCGATACCAATCGACTGGGAGATCAAAAATACCGGTTTTTTGCTGATGAGATCTACGGCATCGAAAGGCCGCTTCAGCAGATTGTAGAGTACTTTCATTCAGCGGCACAGCGCTTGGAGGTTCGTAAGCGGATCCTCCTGCTCATGGGTCCAGTCGGCGGCGGTAAATCGAGCATCGTCTCATTGCTCAAGCGCGGGCTCGAGACCTACTCCCGTACCGAGGCCGGGGCTACCTACGCTATTAAGGAATGCCCAATGCATGAGGAGCCGCTGCACCTGATTCCAACTGATCTGCGCGCTGAGATGGAAACAGAGTACGGTCTCTACATCGAAGGCGACCTGTGTCCACAGTGCCGCTGGCTGCTGGAAAACAAGTATAACGGCGATATTACCAAGATACCGGTGGTTCGCCTGGTCTTCAGCGAGAAATATCGCCAGGGTATCGGCACCTTCACGCCGTCGGACCCCAAGAGCCAGGATATCAGCGAACTTGTCGGAGGTATTGATCTCTCCACCATTGGCGAAGTTGGTGTGGAGAGTGATCCGCGAGCCTATCGCTTCGATGGTGAGCTCAACATCGCCAATCGAGGTCTGATGGAATTCGTAGAAATGTTGAAAGTTGACGAGAAATTCCTGTATGTCCTGTTGACGCTCTCACAGGAGCAGAATATCAAGACCGGGCGCTTCTCGCTGATCTATGCCGACGAGGTAGTCGTTAGCCACACCAATGAGAACGAGTACCAGTCTTTTGTCGGCAACCGCAAGTCGGAGGCACTGCAGGACCGCATCATCCTGGTGAAGGTTCCCTACAATTTACGGGTGAGCGATGAAGTCAAGATTTACGAGAAACTCCTGGCACAGAGCGCTCTCCAAAATGTACACATTGCTCCGTACACGCTCCGGATCGCCAGTACGTTTGCTATTCTCACCCGGCTTGAGCCATCCAAGAAAGCCGGTATGAGTGTAATGAAGAAGCTCAAGCTCTACGATGGCGAGGACCTGGAAGAGTTCAAGCAGAAAGATATCAAGGATCTGCAAGACGAGGCGCTTCGTGAAGGCATGGACGGTATCTCGCCGCGGTACGTCATCAACCGGCTCTCCAGTGCGCTGGTCCGTGACAATATCACCTGCATCAATCCCATTGACGCATTGCGGGCGCTTCGAGATGGTCTAGATCAGCACACCGGCATCACCCGAGACGAGCGCGAGCGCTACCTCAATTTCATTAGCGAAGCGCGCAAAGAATACGACGATATGGCCAGAAAAGAGGTCCAGCGGGCTTTCGTCTACTCCTTTGAGGAATCGGCGCGTACCTTACTTAACAACTATCTCGACAATGTCGAGGCATATTGCAACAAGACCAAGGTGCGTGATCCAATCACCGAAGAGGACATGGAGCCGGACGAGCAACTGATGCAGTCGATCGAGCAACAGATCGGCATCACAGACAATGCCAAGAAGACATTCCGAGAAGAAATCCTCATACGTATCTCTTCGCTGGCCCGCCGTGGGCAAACGTTCGACTATACCAGCCATGAGCGTCTAAAAGAGGCAATCGAAAAGAAGCTGTTTGCCGATCTACGCGACGTTGTCAAAATCACGACCTCGTCCAAGACGCCCGACGCCGAGCAGTTGAAGAAGTCAAATGAGGTCATCAGCCGTCTCATCTCCGACCATGGCTACTGCCCGGTCTGCGCAAACGAGTTGCTTAAATATGTCGGCTCACTCCTGAACCGATAATGGCCTTTCGAGCCTTTGCAGGGGGACGACGAAGATGTACACCTCGACTATATCGCACCATGACTGGTCGCTCCATCGCAAAGGGAGTATCGATCAGGAGCGGCACAAACAGAAGATACGCGAGGCGATCAAGAAGAATCTGGCCGATATCGTGAGCGAAGAAAGCATCATACTCTCCGATGGCAAGAAGATCATCAAGGTGCCGATTCGCTCGTTGGAAGAGTATCGCTTCCGCTATGATCCCGGACGCCAGCAGCACTCCGGCGAGGGCAACGGCAAAAGTAAGGTCGGGGATGTGGTGGCGTCGGAGCCAAGACCAGGGCGAGGCAAGCGTGGATCTGCCGGTAACGAGCCTGGCGTAGACTATTATGAAGCGGATGTGACGGTAGATGAGCTGGCGGCGATGATCTTCGAAGACCTGGGGCTACCCTTCCTTGAAGAGAAGAAGATGGCCGAAATGGAGAGTGAGACCATACGCTTCAACGACGTTCGCAAGGTTGGGCCGCTGGCGAATCTGGACAAGAAGCGGACGATCAGGGAGAACATCAAGCGCAATGCCGCCAAGGGCAATCCACACTTTGGAGAACTGAAGGACAACGACCTCCGCTTCAAGACCTGGGAGAACACGGTCAAATACCAGTCGAATGCGGTTATCCTGGCCATGATGGATACAAGCGGATCCATGGGTGAATTCGAGAAGTACATCGCCCGTAGCTTCTACTTCTGGATGGTCCGTTTCCTGCGCACCAAATACAATAACGTCAAGATCGTCTTTATCAGCCACCACACCGAGGCCAAAGAGGTCACCGAGGAAGAGTTCTTTACCCACGGTGAAAGCGGCGGCACCCAGGTCTCTTCAGCCTATGAGCTGGCGCTGCAGATCATTGCCGAGCGGTTCAATCCCGCTGATTGGAATATCTATCCCTTCCACTTCTCGGACGGCGACAACTTGCCCTGGGATAATGAGCGCTGCGTCGGACTCGTGCAGCAACTCATGGAGCGCTGCAACATCTTTGGCTATGGCGAGATACGCGAAGGCCACTATCGCTCGCCAAGCACGCTGATGTCGGCCTTCAGCAAGATACAGGATAGGAAGTTTATCGCGGTAACCATCTCCGACAAGTCGGAAGTATATCCGGCGTTGCGCCGCTTCTTCGCCACCCGTGACCCGGTTCCGGTGCAGCCCTGATCCCATGGAGGTCCTCTATGCCTGAAGGCATATCTGACGAGCAGTATATAGCGGAGCTCGAAACTGCTATCGAGCGCATTTGGGAGATTGCGCGACGCGAGGGATTGGATCCGTATCCTACCAATTTTGAGCTGGTTCCGGCTACCATTATGTATGAGTTCGGGGCTTATATGCTGCCGGGTCGATTCAGTCACTGGTCGCGAGGCAAAGCCTATTACCGGATGAAGACCGAGTATGATTATGGTCTCAGCAAGATCTATGAGCTGGTAGTGAATACCAACCCATCATACGCCTTTCTGATGGAGCAGAATGACTTGCTGCAAAACAAGGTGGTCGTGGCTCATGTACTGGGACATACCGATTTTTTCAAGAACAATACCTATTTCCACTTTACGCCCGCCAATATGATCGACAAGGTTAGCGTCAACGCCGATCGCATTCGTAAGTATGAATATGACCACGGCACCGCCACGGTAGAGCGCTTCCTGGATGCAGTGCTGGCCATCGAAGAACATATCGACCCGAATCTATATATCAAGCGCGCCAGTGACCGACAGGATGACCAGGGCAAGGAGAAGAAAGAGAAGCATCGTCCCGAGTCTGCGTACGATGATCTTTGGAGCCTGGCGGAGCGCAAAGCGGCCCAGGCTAAGGAAGAAGCCGAGCGTTCACTCCGCTCTAAGCATCGCCGCTTCCCGCCCGAGCCGGAGAAAGATATTCTTCTTTTCATGGCGCGCTATGCCCCAAATCTCGAAGACTGGCAGCGAGATGTCCTCATGATCGTGCGTGAGGAGATGGTCTATATCGTACCCCAGATGCAGACCAAGATACTGAACGAGGGGTGGGCTTGTCTGCTTGGCAGCAGCCTCGTGTTAACCGACAACGGATTGTTGCGCTATGACGCACTGCACCAGCGGCTGGCGGCAGGTACACAAGTAGGCGTGAGCAGCGGCCTGGGCTCGCTGGACAGGATCACCGATCGTCATGTTCGCCACAATGCCCCGACCATTCGAATGCGCACCCGGCGTGGTCTCACGCTTGAGGGCGCCGAAGAGCACAAGCTGAGTATAGGCCCTGACCAGTGGATGGCGCTGAAAGATATAACCGTCGGGCAGAGGATACCGCTCAGCGTTGGGGATAATATCTGGTCCAATGTGTATGTGCCGCTCAATACTCCAGCGCCGTTGGCGGTTCCTACTGCCGCCGATATTGCTCGTAGCTCCGGAGCTAATATCTTCATGGTTTATCGCCATCTGAGCGGCAAGACGACAGGCCGAGACACTGGTATTGCCGCCGCCATTTCCGATCTGGGGTACCAGCGCGGCACAGCGGGCAAACCGCTCTACCAGCATCGCACCCCGCTCGTAGCGCCGGACCATGTAAGCGAAGAGTTAGCCGAGTTCCTTGGTAACCTCATCGGTGACGGCAATCTCCATCCTAGCAAGAACGCTATTGGCTTCACCAGTGGTGATCGTGAAGCGGCTGACCGCTATGCGGCGCTGGTCACCAGTCTCTTCGCCATCGAGCCGAAGCTATTCTGGGACGCTCGGACCATCAACGGTACGGGTGGGCGCTGGCGTGTGGTCTTTTATTCGGCCAATGTGCTCGACTTGCTCGTGTCTCTGGGCATTGACCTCGCGGCCAAAGCGCCAGAGAAGCATATTCCGGACTGTATCTTACAGTCACCCAAGACCGTCGTCAGCGCTTTCCTGCGAGCCTATTTCGATTGCGACGGCTGCGCCTCTCTAAAAGATGGAGTCATTCTCTCGACCTTCAGCGCGAAGATCGCCGAGACGCTGCAAATCTTGCTGCTGAACTTTGGTATTCTCAGCCGGAAGCACGGTCCAAATGTGCAGATTGCCGGCCGCTCAGCCGAGATCTTCGAGACCGAGATTGGATTCGGCTTGGCGCGCAAGCAAGAGAAGTTGCGTGGCTACGTTGCCAATCGCAAATGGTTCAAGGCAGAAGATCCAACCGACGAAGTGGTGAGTATCGAACATGGAGTGGCTGACGTGTACGACATAACTGTGGACCGAGTTCACCGCTATGTCGCCAACGGTATGACCCATCACAACAGTTTCTGGCACGCGCGAATCATGCGCGAGATGGATCTCAACGACGCCGAGTACACCGCTTTCGCGGCAATGCATTCCGGGGTACTGGCACCGCAACGCATGCACGTGAATCCCTACCACCTCGGCTACCGGATTCTCGAAGATATCGAGCAGCGCTGGAACAATCCTACCGAAGATGAGCAGGCCAAGTTTAGGCGTACGCCGGGGGAGGGACGCAAGAAGATCTTCGAGGTGCGCGAGATCGAGAGCGACGTGTCGCTGATTCGCAATTACTTGACGAAGGAGCTGGTCGAGGATCTGGACCTGTATCTTTATCAGAAGGAGGGAGATGAGTGGGTTATCGTCGAGAAGAACTGGGAGAAGATACGGGATGGCCTTATCGCCAGCCGCACCAACTTCGGGTATCCTTACATTACAGTGATAGACGCTGATTTCAATGGAAATACTGAATTACTCTTAAAGCATCACTACGAGGGGCAGGAGCTCGACATAGTCTATGCTCAAAAGACTCTCGAGTATATCCAGTACATCTGGTCACGACCGGTCCACTTGGAGACCATGGTTGACGGTGACCTTACTCGTCTGAGCTACAATGGGGATTGCCACACCCAAACCCAGATCGAAGACGCCGGCCAAGAGGACGAAGAAAACTGATCGCCTGATCATCGCCTCCTAACCTTTGTAGCGATAGCCTACACCGCGTACGGTAAGCAGAAGCTGGGGATTGGCCGGATCGTCTTCCAGCTTCTCGCGCAGCCAGCGCATATGCACGTCGACCGTGCGGGTATCACCAGCATAGTCATATCCCCAGACGTGCTGCAGCAGGCGGTCTCGCGTCAGGACTAGCCCTTTATTGCGCACCAGGTAGACCAGGAGATCAAAGAGACGGGTAGGGAGTTCAATCTCGCGCTCGCCACGCATCACCTCACGCCGGTCTACGTCGATGTGTAGATCTCCGGAGGTCAAGACCCTCCGGTCTTCCGGGGAGTTCTCAACCACGACGCTTGCGTTTGAGGGCACATGCTCACCGCGCCGTAGTAAGGCCCGCACCCGGGCGCGCAATTCTTTCCAGCTAAATGGCTTGGTGACATAGTCGTCGGCACCGAGTTCCAGTCCAATGACCTTATCGGTTTCTTCGCCACGCGCTGTCAGCATGAGAATTGGGGTGTTGGCCGTCTCCGGCCGGGTTCGTAGCTGCCGGCAGACGTCCAGACCATCCAGACGCGGCAGCATGAGGTCCAACATTACCAGAGAAACGGGATTCTGATGGGTAATTTCAAGTGCCGAAATCCCATCGGCAGCGGTTAGCACAACGTACCCCTCACCGCGTAGGTTATAGGCAATAGTGTCACGGAGAGCGCCGTCATCTTCCACTACGAGTATCGTCCGTTCCAAATTGCTTCCCCTTTGTCCGCTAGACTGCCGCCTGGTCAGTTAAGCTCTTCAATCTCTCCAGAGACCATATAGATCACATCCTCACAAATATTGGTCACGCGATCTCCGATGCGCTCGAGATCATGCGTGACAAACAACAGACTGGTGGCCAGTTGGATGATAGACGTGTTCTTGGTCATGCGGTCGAGCAGATCGGTAAAAATGGCGCTATGCAGATGATCGATTTCATCGTCTTTGGCGCAGACATCTCGTGCGGCCTGCACATTTACGTCGATAAAGGCCTGTATGCCGGCTCTTACTTGCGCCTGCACCAGCTTGGCCATCTCGCCTAGGTCACCCAGCGTCGGCAGCGGCTCGATCTCAGGAATACGATGGACCTGCCTGGCGATTGCCATCGAGTGGTCACCCATTCGCTCGAGTTCGTTGATGACCAACTGAACGGTCGTCAACTCGCGAAGGTCTCGTGCCACTGGTGCCTGGCGTGCGATCACACTGATGCACCGGTTGCGGATACTGCGCTGCAGCTCATTGATCATGCCGTCATCGCGGCGCACGTCCTCCGCCAGGATCGTGTCATGGTGTAAGAGCGCCTGCATGGCGCGGGCAATAGAACTCTCAACCAGCGAAGCCATCTGAATGACGGCTTCTTCGATCTCCCGCAGTTCCTGATGAAAGGTCTCTCGCGGCATCTCATTTCTCTCTCTCTGTACTCTGCTCTCCCCAAGCCTGTCTCATCAAATCAGATTAGCCAAAGCGGCCGGTTACGAATTCTTCGGTGCGCTTATCCTGGGGCCGCAGAAATAGTTGATTGGTCGCTCCAAATTCGATGAGGTTCCCACTCAAAAAGAAGCCCGTGTACTGGGAGACTCGCGCTGCCTGCTGGAGATTGTGGGTGACAATCACGATCGTGTACGAGTTTTTCAGCTGGTCAACCAGTTCTTCAATTTTGAGGGTGGAAATTGGATCAAGAGCCGAGGCCGGCTCATCCATCAATAAGACGTCGGGCGCGACCGCCAATGCACGCGCAATACACAGGCGCTGTTGTTGGCCGCCGGAGAGACCTTGCGCACTCGTATTGAGCCGGTCTTTGACCTCATCCCAGAGCGCGGCTCCACGAAGGCTACGCTCGACGATCTCGTGCATGTCGTGGCGGCTGTGATGGCCCTGGATATGTAAACCGTAGACAACGTTATTGAATATAGAACTGGGAAATGGGTTCGGGCGTTGGAACACCATGCCGATGCGCTGGCGGATATCGACGACGTCTGTCTCCGGCGCATAAAGATCTATGCCGTTCCACTTGGCAGAACCGGTGACCCGGGCGCCCGGCGTCAGATCATGCATGCGGTTGAGAGCCCGCAGAAAGGTTGATTTGCCACAGCCGGAGGGACCCATCAGTGCGGTGACCTGACGTTCAGGAATGTTTATGCTGACATCGTGGAGTGCGTGGTTTGAACCATAATACACATTCAACTGCTCCACCTGCAGCTTGACTGGCAGTGTACCTAATGCCTCGGCCATCTGAGATGTCGATGGAATCGAATACGCTGCTACCCCTTCCGCACCTGTGGATAGAGCACCCGTTTGTATCTGTGGTTGATCGATTGAATTCTGTGCCATTACTTATCCCTCTGTATCCCACTGCACGTACTCACGGTTGATACTCGGTTGGTTAGCTGGATGCATGGCTGTAGCGTAGCTTTCTACCTAGGTACTTTCTATCTAGGTGGCGTTGGCAACGTGAACGCGACGGGATCGTGGTGTGTGGGTGTCTAGCTCCTAGCGATTGGGCGAAAGAGACCTCTAACCGCCAAGGTGTCCAACACACAAACGATTCAGCCAAACCGCCCAGTAATGTAATCTTCGGTTTCCTGTTTCTGGGGTCGTGAATAAATCGTTGCCGTCGGCCCCTCTTCGATGAGGTACCCTTGAAGGAAAAAGGCAGTTCGATCAGCAACACGTCCCGCTTGCTGCATGTTATGCGTCACAATGACAATGGTGTAGTGCGCTTTGAGCTGCGCGATCAACTCTTCCACTTGTAGTGTGGCAATGGGATCCAGTGCTGAGCAGGGCTCATCCATCAGCAGAATCTGCGGCTGCACTGCCAGTGCTCGAGCGATGCAGAGTCGCTGTTGTTGGCCACCAGAGAGCGATGAGGCAGAGGTTTGCAGCCGGTACTTGACTTCGTCCCAGAGGGCTGCCTGGCGGAGACTCTGTTCGACAAGCTGAGCTACGTCACCACCTCTGGCAATGCCATTAATCTTGGCCCCGATGGCGACATTGTCAAAAATACTCCGGGTAGGCAGAGGATTGGGCTGCTGGAAGACCATACCGATGTGCCGACGGACAGACATCGCACGGATGTTTGGTGCGTAGATGTTCGCGCCATCTACCAGCACGATCCCTTTCACGCGGGCACCAGGAACTTCTTCGTGTAAACGATTGAGACAACGCACAAAGGTTGACTTCCCGCAACCTGAGGGACCAATCAGCGCCGTAACACTGAAGGGCTCGAATGCGAGGTTAATATCGTGAAGTGCCTGGTTCTGCCCATACCAGGCATTCAGATTCTGGACAGTGAATGCCACGATTCACTCCTTCTTATCCGTTTTGTACCGTCAACACATCTGCACAAACGTACCACGTTTCGTGAACTCACCGCCCACGTGGTCTGAACCCCCCAGTTGCCCAGCGCACCAAGAGCGAGGTGAGGATAATCAGCAGCATCAAAACCAGTGCCCCGGCAAATGCCTTATTCTGCTCGGATGGGAACGGAGAGAGCGTGTCATTGAACACCTGTACGGGAAGCGACCCTATTGGCCCGACAAGGGTGCGTGGGAAGAAGTTACTGCTTCCAGCTGCTATCAAGAGCGGAGCGGTCTCACCAGCGACGCGCGCAATCGCTAGCATTATGCCCGTGACGATTCCACTCACAGCTGAAGGCACGACCACCCGCAGAATCGTCCGCGACTCGGTTGCCCCCAAGGCAATAGAAGCCTCGCGCAGTTCCTTGGGCACCAGCCTGAGGACCTCCTCTGTAGCTCGAGCTACGGTCGGGATCATAATGATGCTGAGCGCCGCGCCGCCGGCCCAACCTGTATAGGACTGCAAGGGTATATCGATCAAGGCATACGCGAACAGGCCGAAGATGATCGTTGGGAGGCCGGTCAGGGTGTCGACAAGGAATCGGATCCCTGCAGCGAGTCGACCACGGCCATACTCGGAGAGATAAATGCCGACTGACATCCCTAGGGGAATGCCGAT
>JBKQTH010000051.1:0-53035 GCA_052143275.1 Ktedonobacterales bacterium
CGTGCTGACTTTGCGCCTCCATCCCTCCTACGTTGCCACCTTGGCACAGGAGAAGAAGAATATGGCAACAAAGTCACCAGCTAGCTCAAGCACTGTTGAGAATTTGCTTGATACGGCGGCTAGTGTCGGCGGCGTCCACACTGTGGATCTAACCCTTCGCAGCGAACCCCGATCCCGGACGAAACTCCCCCGGTCTCTTGTCAACTACATACAGGCATTGTTCAAGAACCCTGATGCACACCATGGCGTTGTTGAAGCTAGGATCCGAGGGTTAAATGCTGAGAGCGGGCATGTGGAATTAATTGACATGCTTAAGGCACAGATTGTTGACAAGGTGCGTGTTGCACGGGCTGGCTCTTCGTCGGCTAATCCAACCGACGATGCGGTATACGAGGCAATCGAAGCAGCGTATGAGAGGAAGAAGCAGAGTTTAGTTCTGGCGACTGGACTCACATTTAGTAGCGGAGGCCGTGATGACCCGCGTGATTCAGTGGCTTAGACAGGGACTCATTATCAGCAGCCTGGCCATGACAATATGGGTGCTGTGGCTACACGGCAATAGATGGGTCAATAGTGTGCTTGTTGGTGATCGAGCAAGTCTTTACTCAGCTATTTTGACTGTGTCGGCAACTTTACTAGGTTTCGTGCTAACAGCCGTGTCTGTTATTCTTGTATATGCGTCCAATCCCCGTCTCACCGTTATAGTAGAGCATGGCAGATTCACTGATCTTACCAAAGTATTCTTTGCCACTATCAAGTCGCTCGGCATTGCAACTTTGGCAGCACTCTTGGCATTGCTCTTCGACCGCGAACAGGCACCTTCTGATGTTTTCTTCTGTATCTGCATGATCAGCGTGGCGTGGGCAACTAGTGATTTTATTCATGGCATACACGTGTTTGAGAAGATTGTCGGTATTCTAGTGGCACCCTCAAAGGCGCGTCGCGGTGACAAAGCGTAATGCTATAAGTACCAAAGATCTCTGAATTCATTGCTCAAAAGTATATTGTGACCATTGGTCAATCGACCTTATCATGCTGTTTGGACTCCATAGACCCGTGTTACAAGCTGAAATCCCTGTTTCTCGTACCACTTATCGAAGGAAAAGATCGCGTCCGCTTGCAAACGTCGAGCCATTGCCGCAACGACCGCATCAAACAGCGTATTCTGCTTGCTCCCATGCGGATTGAAAAGCGCGAGAGCCTCAGTCAGCACAGCGTCGTTCACCGGTTCCACAGCAAGCTTTGCTTCCTTAACGACTCTTACCAGTTCTCCTGCCGCCTTCGGATTGTTTAGACGCCGGTGCAAGGTCGTCACTGCTTCCACGATGACTGTAGTGGGGTGCAGTATGTGAGCTCCATCCGCAATGAGACGATCGAGCAGTTCGAGCGAGTGCTTAGCATGGACGTCTCCCTCGTTAAACAGAGCAATTAAGGCATCAGCATCGACAATGATAGTGCGGACATCACGTTTCATGCTTCTTACGAATGGGGATTGTCGTCGCCCCAAAGATACGCGTCATGATGTACAGAAAGATCAGCTGGCAGGTGCTCATTCTTGAGTACAGCACGGACACGGTGCGCCATGTCACGCAATGCTGTGCCGGAGTCACGGTAGCGCAGGTCTTGGAGTGCGTCGAGATCAGTAAGGCTCACAATGGCTACCTGGGCCTTTTTCTGGCTGACCACGACGGCGGGTTCTCGTGTTGTTTTGACCCGATTGATCACCCGCTTGTAGTTGCGCAGGAGATCTCTGGTGGTGACATGTATGGGAGTAAACATAGCTCGCTTAGTATAGCAATGTCATACGCTTATGTCAAGCGCATACTTATAGCGATTGATGCTGCCCATTTAGTAGAGGTGGTACTAGCCTACCTGGGTTCTCTAACTATCTCATCCACATTTATGCGGCCTTGCGGTGATTGTTGTCCTTATAAGGAACCTGAGAGGAAAATGTCAGGAAAATGTCAAGCAATATGTTTGACAAGCTATACAATGCAGCTATATGGCAGAGTACAGACCATTACCATTTCAGAAGCTGGGCGCACTAGCCGATTCCCACCAGGTATCGGCGCCCCCGGCTGCAGCGGAAACGCCGTACAAGGCACAGAATGTTTCTAAGTTGTTGATAACTGTGGAGGAAGCAGCCGCTTCGCTTAGTGTTGGGCGTCCAAAGATGTGGCAGCTGGTCATGACTGGCGAAGTTCCATCTATCAAGATTGGGGCTTCTCGTCGCATTCCGGTTAGCGTGCTTGAAGGCTATGTACAACAAAAACTTGCCGCTGCTGAAGAGGAGCGGGCGAGGAGGTAACGATATGGCAAATCGAGGGAAAAACGAAGGAACGATATTCAAGAGGACCGATGGCCGCTGGGTAGCAATGATGAGTGTAGGATACGGCCGGCGCAAGTCTTTCTATGGCAAGACACGCCAGGAGGTCCAGCGCCAGCTGGCTGCTGCTCAGCGCGATATCGATGCGGGCGTTCCCCTCGTCACGGATCGACAAACTGTTGGGCAGTACCTGCAGAGCTGGTTAGAGACAATGAAACCGACCATGGAGTTTAGTAGCTGGAATCGGAACCGTGAGTATGTGGAGTTGCACATTGTGCCCGCCGTTGGCCATGTACGCTTGCGAGATCTCACTGCTCAACAGGTGCAGAAGCTCTATGCGAACCGGATGATGACTGGGCTCTCGAGTTCGACGGTGCGTCATATGCATGCGACGCTGCACAAAGCGCTGAAAGACGCAGAGCGCCTCGGACTTGTCGCTCGCAACGTCTGCAAGCTCGTGAATGTCCCCAGAATGGCCGAGACCGAGATTCATCCGCTCTCCTCAGTACAGGCGCGCCTTTTATTAACTACTGTTGCCAGAACTCGTATGGAAGCTCTCTACGTGCTCGCGCTGACTACTGGCATGCGGCTCAGTGAACTGTTGGGACTGCGTTGGTCTGATCTTGACTTGGATGCCCAACCGACTGCTGTGGTGCATGTACGGATGCAACTCAAGCAAATTGAAGGACAATGGGTCTGGAAAGAGCCCAAGACAAAGCGTAGCAGAAGGCAGATCGCCCTCCCTGAGCGAGCTGTTGAGATTTTGCGACGTCATCAGATCCAGCAACTGGCAGAGCGACAGCGACTGGGGCCAATCTGGGAGGATCACGACCTCGTGTTTTGCACCCAAACTGGCAGACCACTCATGGCTCGCAACGTCTATCGCAGTCTCATGAGAGTACTGAAGAAAGCAGGCTTACCACATATCCGCTTCCATGATCTGCGCCATACAGCAGCAACTCTACTTCTATCTGCACGCGTCAATCCCAAAGTGGTGAGCGAGATGCTCGGCCATGCCTCCATTACCATCACGTTGGACATCTATGCCCATGTTCTGCCAGATATGCAGCAAGACGCTGCCACAGCCATAGGACGACTTCTACTTCCCTCACCTGACCTTGGCTACGAGGAGAATGCAGAACGAAGGCGCCTTGATGAAACCCCGGTGAGATCTGACGTTGTGATACGAACTGCTGTCAAAACTGCTGTCAAAAGGTCTCTAGTGGGGGTAAACGACCTAGGTAGTGGGTACGCAAATAGCCTTGAAATCAGTGGCGGCCCCGCCGAGAATCGAACTCGGATGACCGGTTTAGAAGACCGGTGCTTTGTCCATTAAGCTACGGGGCCGGATGTCTCCGAAAAATTCCGGGTTTGCATCATGCGAGCGATGAAATATTTTGTGGTTGAACTGGTGCTCTCAACAGGGTAGTTCTGTGCTCCCAACTGCACAGAATTATATCGCATGATTCACACTATGGCAATAGTCAGGCAGCTTGCTGTTCGCGCTGAGCCTGATATTGATCACAGACTTCTGTCCAATGAAATCGATTGTTAGAGCGCCGGGCGGCGCGCCTGGACGACCTGTTAGGAAGCCGTGCATGGGGCCCTCGGTGATCAGGCCCATGAGGTTATACAGTCGACGAATGGCCTGGGGCTGGCGGCCAGGCAGGGTCGCTTGCAGTAGGGTCGACATTGGCGCCGAAGCGTAGGCCTTGATGATTATCGCTCACCGAGACCGAGGTCGTCCCTTTCTCTGCACTTGGAACCGTCGCCGGGTGCAGCCGTCTCTGCGTGTGAGGACTTCGTGCCGCTCTCACGGCTTGCTCTGCAAGGTGTAGATCATGGCCATGTTAAGACCTTGTAAGACACTCTTAATGTGTGATACACTATCCGCTAGGGCGGGGCACAGTAGCGTACAGCTGCCGGTTCCTCGCCTGATTTTTGTTACGGCCAGCAGAGGACCAAATCTCATGGAATTAACCTGGCTGGGGCATTCATGCTTCCGCCTACGTGGCAAAGATGCCACACTTATTACTGACCCTCCCGCTCCTTCAACCGGGTACTCGCTCGGTCGCATCACCGCCGACATTGTCACCCTCAGTCACCAGCATATCGGGCATAACTATGTCAAAGGCATTGGCGGCGAGCCGCGTGTGGTATCTGGACCTGGGGAGTATGAGATTTCGCAGATACTTATTACCGGTGTACAGACCTATCACGATGAAGAACGCGGCAAGCGTCTAGGTCGCAATACTGCCTACCTCATCACCATGGACGACGTCCAATTCTGCCATCTTGGTGATCTGGGTACCCTTCTCGATGACAATGCGCAAGAAGCATTGGCAGGCGCTGACGTACTGCTGGTGCCGGTCGGCGGTGGCAATGCGTTGAACGCCGAGCGAGCCGCCGAAGTGGTTGCGCAGATTGAACCAAGTATTATCGTTCCTATGCACTATGCGACACCAAGTTATCGTCCAGGAGAAGTAGCGCTGGACCCGCTGGATAAATTCTGTCACGAAATGGGAGTGGAGATGACCGAGCCGCTATCCAAGGCGATAATCACCAAAGCTACCCTACCTGCGGAAACCCAGGTATTAATCCTGGGATATCGGGGACAATAGACGAAATGAAGGGGCTAGACCTGAAGCGATGGGTCTGGCCCCTTCCTCGTTTACGGAGAAAGGTCCGAAACGGTAGACAGTTCATGTGTATGGTATGCGACAAGTTCTGGTACGGCATAAGCAGTGTTAATGCGCAATTGGGAGGGTAAGACATGACTAAGTACTTGTTCGTAACTGGTGGTGTCGCATCGTCTGTCGGCAAAGGGATCGCCGTGGCTTCGATTGGCCGGCTGCTAAAGAGTCGGGGAGTTTCGGTAGTCATTATGAAGCTTGATCCCTATATCAACGTTGATCCAGGCACCATGTCGCCATATCAGCACGGCGAAGTCTTTGTAACCGATGATGGAGCAGAGACCGACCTAGACCTGGGGCACTACGAGCGCTTTACCGATGAGGCAGCCACCCAGGCCAGTAACGTTACGACCGGCCAGGTCTATGCGGAAGTGATCGGCAAAGAGCGTAGGGGCGAGTATCTTGGAGGCACAATCCAGGTGATCCCTCACATCACCAACCAGATCAAGGACCGCATTCACACCATGGCCCGCACCAGCAGCGCCGATGTGGTGATCTGTGAAGTTGGCGGTACGGTCGGTGACATTGAAGGAGAGCCGTTTCTGGAGGCCATACGCCAGATGCGCAAGGACGTTGGGCGTGACGACGTATTGTTTCTGCACGTAACATTGCTTCCCTATATAGGCGCCACCAATGAGCTCAAGACCAAGCCAACTCAACATAGCGTCAAAGAGCTGCTGCGTGCCGGGATTCAGCCGGATGTCATTCTGTGCCGCTCGGATTATCCGGTGAGCGACGACATACGCGAGAAAATCGCCCTTTTCTGTAATATTGAGCAGCGAGCAGTCATTCCATTGGTAACCGCAAACAGCATTTACGAAGTGCCTTTGATGCTGGAAGATTCGGGACTCGGAGAGTTTCTGGTGGAGACCCTCCATATCCGGCAACAGCATCCGGCAGATCTCACCGAGTGGAAAGCACTGGTCAATCGCATTGAGGCTGAGAAGCCGGTGGTACGAATAGCGTTAGTTGGGAAATATGTGGCTCTACACGATGCCTATCTCTCGGTGGTTGAGGCAGTCAACCATGCGGCTTGGGCCAATGGGGTAGATGTCCAGATCGAATGGGTCAATTCGGAGACGCTTGAGTCGGCTTGGGCTGACTACGAGCCATTGCTGGCCTCGGTGGACGGTATCATTGTCCCAGGTGGCTTTGGGCATCGTGGTATCGAGGGGAAGGTCAAAGCGGCGGAACTGGCCCGTGAAAGGGATATTCCATATTTGGGCCTCTGCCTGGGGATGCAGGTCGCAGTGATCGAATTTGCCCGTCATGTTCTTGATCTCGAAGATGCCAACAGCTCCGAGTTCGATCCAGAGTCGCAAAACAAAGTCATTGATCTTATGCCGAATCAGCGGATTATCGCTGAAAAAGGCGGTACTATGAGACTCGGACAGTGGGTTTGCTGCCTCACAACTGGCAGCAAGGTAGAAGCTGCATACGGCAAACCTATCGTCTTCGAGCGGCACCGCCATCGCTACGAGTTCAATAATAGCTATCGCAAGGCAATGGAAGCGGCGGGGATGTCGCTGTGTGGCCAATCAGCCGACGGCAGCCTTATCGAGATTATCGAGCTTAAAAATCACCCATGGTTTGTCGGTACCCAGTTCCATCCAGAGTTCAAGAGCCGGCCAACTCGCCCGCATCCTTTATTCAGAGCTTTCATCGCCAGTGCGGTCAAGCGAGCAGGGTTGGTGCCGTCCAGAGAGCAATCGCCATCGATGGGGCAGCTGGCCGTGAACGGTCATGACGCCAGTGTGACCAGCGCTCTCACCGGCGGCTTGAATGATCTTGGTTAGCTTTCCGCAAGAGGAGCGCAGGATGAGGCCGGTTCTGGTAATTGAAAATGCACCCGACGCTCCGGCCGGCCTGGTTGGCCAGATTATGCAAAGTCAGGGCATCGACTATGATGTGGTGAATGTGCCACAGGGCAAGATTCCGGAGGTCGAGGATAGCGCCGCTCTAGTTATCCTTGGAGGGCCACAGCATGTAGGTAACTATGAACAGTATCCGTACTTTGCATCGGAAGAGCTTTTGATCCAGAAGGCCATCAGTAAGGACATACCCTGTCTGGGCATCTGTCTTGGCGGCCAATTGCTGGCGCACTCATTGGGCGCGCGTGTGGGGCGCCACCATGTTGCCGAGGTGGGCTTCTCGGAGGTACAGCTTACCGAAGCCGGAGCGAATGATCCTTTATTCCGTGGCCTACCTAATCCTCAATTGGTCTTTCAATGGCATGTGGATGCCTTTGCTCTGCCGGAAAGCGCAGTGCTACTGGCTACCAGCCTGGCGACACCCAATCAGGCATTCAGCTATGCTGGAAGAGCGTATGGATTGCAGTACCATGTTGAAGTTCTTCCTGAGATATTCGAGCTGTGGCTGCACGAAGAGACTAGTGAGCTTGATGAGGTTTTGGGATCAGACGCCATCGCCGATCTTAGCCGCGGTTGGCACAGCAGTTACGCCACTTACCGAGAACAGTCCACGCTGATGATCTACAACTTCCTGCGGGTGGCCGAACTCTTGTAGGTCTAACCGGTCTAAAAGGGATCAGTCGCCTAAGAGTCAGTTGCCTTCGATGAAGTAGGGCGCGAAAGGCAAGTTACCAATTATGGCAAAGCAGCAGACCAAGAAGCCAATGACGTTAACCCAGAAAATTCTGGCGCAGCATGCCGTAAGCCTGCCCCGTCCCTGGGTTGAGACCGGTGATGTCCTCCGAATTAAAGTCGACTGGACGATAGCCAGTGAGCTGGCCTGGAACGGCATGGATCGTACCTATACGTTGCTTGGCCGGCCAGCCATAAATAATCCTGACCGGTTTTATTTGGCCCTTGATCATACGGTTGATCCGGTGACCTTAGCTCGGGACGCGCGTACTCGCAAGCTCGCCGACCTTTCGCGCTCTTTTGCTCGGGAGAGTGGACTCAAGCACTTCTATGATGCCAATGTCACCATCATGCATACTAAATTCTATCGCGAGCTGGTGCAGCCAGGCGAGGTTGTACTTGGAGCGGATTCACACACCAGCTCCCATGGCGGAATGGGAGCTTTCGCTGTTGGTCTAGGCGGTGCGGATGTTACCGCGGCAATGGTTCTTGGTGAAACCTGGCTTGAAGTTCCGGAGGCAATCTCCGTCGAATACAACGGCACACCTACCTTCGGCATTGGTGGCAAGGATATCATACTCCGTACGCTTGGCGCACTTGGCCGAAACACAGTGGCAATGGAGCGTAGTGTCGAGTTCCGAGGCGACGCGGCGAAGTCGTTTACCACTGACATGCGATTTACCATCTGCAACATGACGGCCGAATTTGGGGGGCTAAATGGCATATTTGAGGCCAACGAGCCAGTAGCCGAGTGGTTAGCGCGACGCCGGCATGGCTATAACACTGAGGCTCTCTATTTCCGCGCCGACGAAGAGGCACCCTTTATTGCCACATATCCCATACGTCTTGACAAACTTGTGCCTCAGGTAGCCAAGCCCTTTGCTCCTGATAACGTCTACGCAGTTACCGAGCTGACAGGCCAGCATCTCGATGGTACCTTCATCGGCGCCTGCACTACCACTGAAGAAGAGTTGGCGTTAGCGGCCCTGGTACTCGAGGCGGCATTGAAATCGGGGGCCAGTCCTACGCCGGTGGAAAGTGGCAGACGACTAGTGGTACCGGGAGATCTCTGGATTGCCAATCATTTCAAAGAGCAAGGGCTATGGGCCATCTACGAGCAGGCTGGTTTTACGGTAGATCCGCCGAACTGTTCCATGTGTCTGGGTATTGCCAGCCGCAAGGCGGGCAAGGGTGAGGTCTGGCTTAGCTCGCAGAACCGCAATTTCGAGAATCGTATGGGCGAGGGGTCGCTGGCCTGGCTTGCCAGCGCTGCGACGGTAGCTGCCAGTGCGTTGGACATGCAGGTGCGAGACCCACGATCTCTCCTCGAGCAGGTGGATCGTGACCGCTTGGCTGACATTCTCCAGCGCAAGGTCACCCATCGAGTGCCGGAGATTAGCATCAGTGAGCCGGATATGCACGTCGTACGCCGTAGGAGTAGCCAGGGCAAAACCGCGGGCACAGCTGGCGGAACAATACATGGACAGGTACAGCGTTTTGGTGACTCGGTGGATACCGATGCCATCATTCCAGGTGAATTCTGCCATCTCACCGAGCTGCCGGCGCTTGGAGAAAAGTGCTTCTATTACGTGCGGCCGGAGTTTCGCGAACGAGCGCACGCCGGCGCAACCATAGTGGTTGCCGGTGACGGGTGGGGCTGTGGCAGCTCGCGTGAGATGGCCGTCTGGGCGCTACAGGGAGCAGGTATTCAGGCGGTGATTGCCCGCAGCTATGCCTTTATACATAAGCGTAATCTCGTCAACGAGGCACTGCCCTATCTTGTGGTGACGGATGATGCTTTCTACCAGGTGGCTGGGGAGGGTGCAGAGCTGGAAATCGATTTGGCGACTGGTGTGGTACGTGATGTCGCCGGTGGACGCCAGTTCCAGGCACAGGTGCCAACGCCGATGATACAAGCACTGACAGCGGAAGGCGGGTTAGTAGCTGCAGTCCAACATCATGGCCGGGAGGTATTCTCCGCGCTGAGCCGGTAGTGCCCAGTGCGACCATTTAACCAGTTAAGCATCTGTTAACCATATGCGTGGCGCACCGGCAGCCCAAATTGGCCTCTGGCAGTTCGCTACTCCAGGTGTTACGCTCAGACGTGCAGCTCTTTTCGCGCTTTGGGGACTGCTCTTTACTTGCCCAATTTGCTGAGTGATCTCCCGGCCGGCCAGGCTCCCGCAGGGTCCGGCCATAGTCGCTGCCGGAGAGGAATGGTACCACTGTGTCCGAATTCACCCACCTACATGTGCATTCCGAGTACAGTCTGCTGGATGGGCAATCGAAGTTGAAGAAGCTGATCGCTGCGACACAGGCGGGAGGCATGGATGCCTTGGCTTTGACAGATCACGGTGCCATGTATGGTTGCCTAGAGTTCTATAAAGCCTGCAAGGATGCCGGCATCAAGCCGATTCTGGGGGTGGAAGCGTATCTGGCACCCTCTTTAGACGAGAGCGCCGGCCGGTATGAGTATAACCACCTGCTGCTGCTGGCCAAGGACCGGGCAGGATACCAGAATTTGCTCAAGCTTACCACCATTGCTCACACGCGTGGCTTCCACTATCGCCCGCGGATTGACAAGAAGGTACTGGAGGAGCACTCGCAGGGTTTGATTGTTACCTCTGGTTGCCTCTCTGGGGAGATTCCTGAGCTACTGCTCAAAGAGGATTTTGCTGGGGCACGTAAGGCAGCACGCTGGTATCAGGAAGTATTTGGCAGAGACAACTTTTATATAGAGATTCAGAACCATGAAGCCCCCGAGTCGCCGCAGATCAAGTTGAATGCGTTGCTGTATGATCTGCACCGCGAGACTGGGGTTCCTCTACTTGCCACCAATGATCTGCATTATGTCGCCGCTAGCGATGCCGACGCCCAGGATGTGCTGCTCTGCGTGCAGACGGGCAAGACACTAGATGAGCCCAAGCGTATGAAGTTTGATAGCCAAGAATACTATCTGAAGACTCCGGAGGAAATGGCCCGCCTTTTCCCCGAACTGCCCGAGGCCCTGGCCAACACTGTGCGTGTCGCCGAGGCCTGCAATGTTGAGATCGAGTTTGGTGCTAACCTGCTGCCGCACTATACCATTCCGCCTGAGTTTCATACGCAGGATGAGTATCTCTACCATCTTTGCCTGCTGGGTATCCAAGAGCGCTTTGGCGGCATTAGTGAGGTGCTCCAGCAAAAGCTTGACTATGAATTCGGCATTCTCAGTTCTAAGGGCCTGGTCTCATACTTCTTGATAGTCTGGGATTACACCAACTACGCACGAAGTCACGGAATGCGCTGCGTCGCCCGTGGCTCAGCGGCCGGTAGTCTAATCTCGTACGTTCTTGGAATCTCCAATGTCGACCCTATTCTTTACAATCTACCCTTCGAACGTTTTCTCAATCCCGACCGTAAGGGATTGCCCGACATCGACATGGATTTTCCCGACGACCGGCGTGAAGAGGTTATCCGCTATGTGGCCGACAAGTATGGCTGGGATAAAGTCGGCCAGATTGTTACGTTCAATACCATGGCTGCCAAAGCTTCGGTCCGCGACGTCGGCCGGGTCATGAAAATGCAGCCCGAGGCGGATCAGGTCGCGCGCCTCGTTCCCAATGGCCCCAAGGTGACCATCGCGGGCTCGCTCGAAACTGTAAAGGAGCTTAAGCAGCTATATAGCGCCAGCCCAGCTATCCAGAGCCTGGTAGATATGGCCAAGGGGTTGGAGGGTACGGTCCGGAGCACTGGCATCCATGCGGCAGGTGTCGTGATTTCACGGACCCCGCTCGAAGAGGTCATCCCGTTACAGCTTCGTGATGCCCGGGATCCGACTAATACGTGGCTTGTCTCCCAGTATGAGCAGGAGCATATTGAAGCACTTGGGCTTATCAAGTTCGATTTCCTGGGCCTCTCCAACCTGACAATCTTGATGAACTGTCAAAAGTTCGTCAAGCAAACTCGTGGGATAGATCTTGATTTGGAGCGACTTCCGGTCGACGACGTTAAGACATACGAGCTGTTAGGCCAGGGCGAAACCACTGGCATCTTTCAGCTTGAATCCGAAAAGATGCGCACCTATATCAGAGAGCTGAAGCCTACCTGCATCGAAGACGTAATGGCCATGGTGGCGCTTTATCGTCCTGGCCCAATGGAATCAATACCTCAGTTTATCAAAGCCAAACATGGTGAGATCAAGATCAAGTATCTGCACCCCATGTTAGAGCCGCTCTTGCGAGAATCGTATGGCGTTATCGTATACCAGGACCAGGTGTTGCTCATTGCCGTGCAGCTTGCTGGTTTTACCTGGGGCGAAGTCGACAAGTTCCGTAAGGCGATGTCCAAGAAGATTCGCGAGGAGATGGTCAAGTATCGCGAGAAGTTTGTAGCCGGCTGCGCTGAGCGCGGCATCGACGAGAAGGTCGCCAAGGCCATCTTCACCTTTATCGAGCCTTTTGGAGGCTATGGATTTAATAAATCACACGCCTGCGCCTACGCCTGGGTCGCCTACCAGACCGCGTATCTCAAAGCGAACTATACCGCCGAATTCATGGCGGCGACGTTGACCACTGAGGCCAGTGACGCCAAGAAGGTCATTGCCGCGGTGGAAGAGTGCCACCGTATGGGCGTGCCGGTGTTGCCTCCAGACATCAACGCGAGTGACTCCGGCTTCTCAGTGGAGCAGGTAGTGGGTGCGGATGGTCAGCCACGCTGGGGAGTGCGCTTTGGTCTAGTTGCGATAAAGAATGTTGGCGCCCGTCCAATCGACGAGATACTCGAGTCACGTCGCCAGGACGGCCCTTTTAAATCTCTGGTCGATCTCTTTGCGCGTACTGATGGCAGGAATCTAACTCGAGGGGCCGCTGAGTATCTCATTAAAGCTGGTGCGCTTGCTACATTCGGCAAACGCAGCCAGCTGCTCGATAGCCTGGATCGCGCTCTGACTCTTGGCCAGCAACAACGGAAGATGCGTGAAATTGGCCAGAACAGTCTCTTTGGCAATATGGCCGATAAGGGCTACGATGACTTTATGCTCTCCGACGTGCCGGAATATCCCCAGCAGCAACTACTTGCCTGGGAGAAGGAACTGCTCAATCTCTACCTCTCGGCACATCCGCTGGCCCATGTTGCCGATATTCTGAAACGCCGGGTGAGCGTCTATACCTCTGATCTAAACGAAGAATGGGCGGGTCAGAAGGTGGTTGTCGGCGGACGCGTGACCGCAGTGCGCCGCATCATCACCAAGCCAGGTGATCCAATGGCGGTCCTGCAATTAGAAGATATGCGCGGGTCAATTGAAGTGATCGTGTTCCCCAGGGCATACAAGATGATTAGCGAGCACTTGCACGAGGATGCCATTCTCCTGGTTACTGGAACAGTGAAGCTACGGGACGAGGGACCTCAGATCGTTTGTGAGTCGGTAGAGGAGTTCGTCCCAACCGACGAAGAGCTCAACCATCGCGAGTATCTCTTACGCATTCGTATTGCCCGCGAACACGAGAAGGAGGTGCTCGAGATTGCCCGTGTCGACCAGTTAATGACCACTCTCTTGAAGTATCCAGGCGAGGACCGCTTTGAGCTGATTGTGCACAACAGCAAGTGGGAGGCAAAACTGGCGCCGGGAAAGGCACTCCCAGGTGTTAAATTCTGTCCCGAGTTGATGCAGCGACTGGAAGAGATACTGGGTCCGAATACCGTCGACCCTATGATATTGCCGGCACCGAATACCACAAAAGCTCCTTTCTAAGTTTCGCAGCCAGCATGCAGCCTGTACAACCCATCAGCAGTCGAGACCGTAGTATCTGGTACACTTCTTAGTTAGAAATATGGTGATGCGCAGTGGCAACTCTTCTGCTATACTCACGTTCGGTCTTAAGTCAGGAGTCTCGTATGTTTTCTTGCCGAAATGGTATTCGTAATGTCTCTGCCGCAAGAAGACTGAAGTGAGAGGCAACTATTGGAGAATCAGTATTGCCCGCACTGTGGAAGTTCGGTAGAGCCTGGGAGTGAGCGGTGTCGCACCTGCGGCGCATCGTTGCGGAGGTCGAATCAGCCAGCCAATCCTCCACAACCAAGCAATCTAGCGCCGGATGCGTCACCTGCCGCCAGCGACGTCGCCGCACCACAACCTGGCCCCACTGGTTATCCGGCTCGTCCACCCTATCCCGCTTATCCGCCCTATCCGGGTTATCCACCCTATCCAGGTTACCCAGCATATACTAACCAGCCGACTTATCCTTCATACCCATCCTCGCCCGCATATCCTTATAGCTATCCTCCTAACTATGCTCAGCCATCTGGGTACGCGTATCCAAGTGCAGAGGGGCAGGATCGACCGCAGACTGATGCCGGAAATGCTGGTACACCGCCTGCCGCCAGCAGGCCTGCTGGCATCGTCCCGCCGGCGGCTCCCGGGTATCCTGCATATCCGCAGGGAGCAGTAAATCCAGCTGCCGGCTACCCGTATCCCGGTTACCAGCCCTATGGGCTGTATGGGCTGTATGGGGCCCCGATGACGTATCCTCCATATGGTTACCCATATCCCTATGCCAATCCCTGGCTAGGTTACTATCCGGTCATAGTCAGGCCCCCACGGCGGGCGCCTGGAGAAACCTATGCATTAGTCATCTCCTGGACGGTAACAGTCGCGGGCGGGCTTTCTATCATCTGTGGCCTGCTCATCTCAATCTTGACCTTTATTTCTATCCTGCAGGGAAGTAACAGTTTAACCAGCGTTGACACGTTCGTCAGCTTCCTGTTTGCACCAGTCGTAGGTGGTGGATTCGCTATCTACTACGGCATACGGGGCATTCAGCGCAGGCCGTCTCCTCGCTTCGCTTTGCCAAGTCCGATCTTATTCCTTGGTCTGACGGCACTGGTCTATGCGGCGGCGATTGTGCTCTGGCATTTCTCCAAGACACCAGGTCCGGCTTTTCTCGCGTTTCCATTGGAGGTACTCAGCGCCGCAATGCCTGCGCTCACCGTTCTTTCGTTCGCGACCTGGCGCCTGAGAAATCCTACCTCCCGGCGGCACGTCTGGATGTCATTCATATATGGCTCGACTTTGGCCATTTTGATTGCACTGATCCTAAATACGCTGGGCGAAGTAGTAGTTGGTCTCTTTGAGTATGCCCTTGAGCCTCGTAGTACGTCATCTGGTAATCCCATCTCTCCCACCACTCCAGACAATATCCAGATTATTGGCGCGTTGCTGTTGCTCTCAGTGCTGGCGCCTCTGGTTGAGGAGGGAGTAAAGCCACTTGGCGTAGTGTTGTGCATCCGTCGGCTTCGTACACCAGCTGGGGCATTCCTCATGGGTCTGGCCGCTGGTTGTGGCTTTGCTATCTTTGAATCGGTTTCGATTTATATTGGCCAGGGACAGGCCGACTGGGTAGTCGTGGCCATTGAACGCATTGGCTCCAGCCTGCTGCATGGTGTCGGTGCCGGTATGGCCGGGCTTGGATGGTACTACCTTATCAACGGCAAAGGTGTCCGGCTACGCTGGTGGCGTGGATTCGGATGTCTGGTCTATGCGCTCTTCCAGCACGGTCTCTTCAACGGATTGGCTCTGTTTACCGCTTTGCCCGGTCCGGTCAGCAGCTGGCTACAGCATCCAGTCTATATTGGACAGCTCCCCCTTGATCGCGGTAGTTTCGTATTCTTTATCTACTATGCTGCTATCCTTTCGGTACTGGTCATGGTCACCGGACGACTGGTGCGCGGCCCAACTCCTTCGTCAACTGCTGTTGCCTTGGGTGGCGGCGCAGGCAGCATGATGCCCAGTGCTACGGCATCGCCTGTAGGGAGCAATGCTTGATGATGTATCCTCCTCCAAACATGCCCTCGAGCCCATATCTTCCGGCTCCAGTAACTTCTGAGGAGGGTCCGCTGCCGGAAGCTATGCATGGTATATGGCCGGGACGCTATACCAAAGTCACCGGCATTGTTCTCATAGTCATGGTCCTGGTTGCGATTCTGGCGGCGGTCGTGGGCCCGCTGCTCACGTCCCGTGCGTCTTCCGGCAGCGCACCTGGAAATTGGAGCAAGACCTATGATAGTAATCTCCGAGATGCCTCGGATTGGAAGGGAGACAGTGGTTGTTACCGAGGGCCCAATGGGCTTGACGTTACCGCCAGTTCCAATAGCTCGGATTTATGTGTCTTCACTCCCAGTACCACTGCTGATCTGGTCAGCCAGGGATTCCAGTTGAATCTGGCTCTTGCGCCAGAAAGCCGGTTGCAGCTGCCACTGAGCCCGCTGATTCAGGTCACTGATTCCGGCGGTGACGGATTCTCGGTTCAATTTGACGACACTGGAGATTTCGCCATCTGCCCGGATACAAGCTCAGATTGTTCGGCTTGCCTACCTGGAACTATCGGCGGGTGTAGCGATGCACTGGACAGTGATTCGACGGATGCCTGGCACACTGACAGCTACGTTGCCAATACTCTTGGAATCCGCTACCAGATAGCCGCGAATGGCGGCGGAACCTTGACGGTCATTGTTAATGGCCAGGAGATTGCCAGCGGCCCACTGTCTACCAACCTTACCAGTGGATTTGCCATTGCCATCGGGTCGAGTGACACTGGGTCGGGTGATGGCGGCGAAGCGCTCTATACTGTGGCTACCCTATACACAGCAAGCAGCTGACATGCAGCCATTGCCGGCCTTGGCAACAGGTTGGTGGAGACAGACTTGAATTCATGAATAGCGTTACCATCCCGTTTTTCTTTCTGGCTATCTTTACCTGCCTTGCAGTATTGTCGACGACGTTTTGGATTGGTGGAATGATCTGGGAAACCTGGGTACTCCCACCAGATCCTTCGACTATGGATCCTGATCTGGATGCCGCCGAAAGTGCTGCTGTCCGCCGGTTTCGCCACTTGGCGCCTTATGCGCTTGGACTAATACTTGTTGCCGATGTTGGCCTGGCCCTGGCAGAGCCTGCGCTGATGGTAGGTGGGTGGATAGTAGCACCTTCCCCGCCGACATGGATGAGTACGATCATTCTCGACAGTCGCTTGGCCCCCCTATGGTATATACGGCAAATCATCGTGGTCTCGGCTTTGGTAGTAACCCTCATCACCACTGCAAATGCGACATCGGCAGCTACAACTTCAGGTGGCGAGACCAGTACCGCCATCCGAACTCCGCTGGATACTCAGGCGCCCATATCGAATTGGGGACGCATGTTGACGCGTCAATTTCTAGACTTGTACCAGCTGCCCCGCAAGCTGGCCACTGGATTCCTCCGCCGAGATAAGTACTCACGTATGTTATGCTTGCTTGGCTTCCTGCTGTTGCTCACATTCGTGTTACCAATGGATGCCGGCGCCTTCTCGTGGCAATCCAGCTATACCGTTGTCGCCGATTGGTTGTTCTCCGTCTCGGTGGCGGTATCGTTGGGTGGACTGTTGTATGTGGGCTACGTGTTCCTACCAGTCACAAGCACCATGAGGCCGCGCTCGCGCGCTCGTATATTGGCGCAGGGTCTGCCAGAGTTCACCAGAATTGTGGCCGCAGGGGGAATATTGATGATAGTGGCTGGTCTGTTAAGCGCTACTATCCAACCCATTCCCTGGACTGAACTCCTCACTACCACCTATGGGCGCACCCTGGCAGTGACGAGCGAGTTATGGGTGATTCTCCTGGCTGTCAGTGCTTATCGGGCCCTCATACTCGGTCCACGTCTGGTAGACACGCTGAACGCTCAGGAGCTGCCGCTGATACACCAGTCTACTGGAGAGCAGATGCATAACCATACCTTGGTTGGAGCGGCGACACAGTTACATTCTGGGAATGCTACGGGGAACGCCACAGATAACGCTAATGGTGATAAGCCAACCGAGATCCCGGCGGGCGGGCAGCCGGAGCAGCCAGAGCTGGCGCCGCCGGCACGCGACCTGGAGGAACGGCTGCGAGACTGGTTGAGGCGTGAGGCGCTGCTTGGTGGCGCGCTATTGCTCGCCTTGGTACTACTTGGTATCTTCGCTATCTCGCTGCTGCCTAACCTCACTGTCGCGACTTCCGGAGGCCGATCGAATGGCCCCTATGTCGGAACGGAGACCGCGAGAAACTATTCAGTGACCATGAATGTCTCGCCGGACATCTTTGGCAACAATACCTTTACCGTTACACTTAAAAGTGCAACCGGGCAACCGGTTTCTGGCGCCAATGTTCTGGTCGAGACCAGTAGCCTGGATATGGATATGGGGACACAGACAGTCCACCTGAAAGAAATCGGCAAGGAGGCGCCTGGATCCTATAGCGGCCAATCCGAACTCACTATGGCGGGACATTGGCAGGCGAGTGTTACGCTTCAGCTTCCCGGTAGTCGCTCGCCGCTGACCGTCGATTTCCAGTTTTCCGCAAGTTACTGAGTTGACTTGCTTCACTCTTTTACTAGGTCTTCCCGGTCTTCACCCATCCCTTCCGGAAAGCGAACCTGAGACAAAGGAGGCTCCAGGCATGTTGACATGTAGCCGGATGTACGCCAGCCTGTTACCTACCGGGGTTGCCGCACTACTCTTTGCTGCGCTTGCGCTGGTACTGGGCGGCTGCTCACTTCAGGCCTTGGCGAATACTCGAACCACCGCAACCCCTACCCGTCCAGCTTTTGCACCTGGAGGGCTCTACGTCAATCCAGCGCTTGAGTTCAGTATTACCGTTCCAGCTGACTGGATGGTAGAGCAGCAGTATGGACTCCGCCAGCTGCCTCATACCGCGGCCGTCACGCTGGTGGACACCAAGCGCTCAAGTGATCAGATCAACATAAATGTGACCGAAGGCACCTCGGCCGTGGAGGCGTTTGCCGCCCGTGGAACCGCTCCTTCGCACGTCGGCAGCTTTCCCGCATTCATCGCCGACAGCTCGGCTCCTTCCGCTCAGGGCCTCGGTCCATGCTTGATCCGCATTTTTCTCGCCGGCAACGATTATGTCGTGGGGCAGTGGTGTGGCGCCGACGCCTTCTCACATGCCAGCGAGTTCGAAGAAGTGCTGGCTACCTACCGCCCGGCGTCGAGTGGAGTCACTTCGCTGATCAGCACTGCACCAGTCTCACCTTATGTGGTGTCACAGCCGGTCACCTGCCCCCAGCTGGTAGCGGCCGCTGCCGAAGCGCCGGCGGATACATCGAACTGGGGCAGGCAGCAGGCTTTGCCAACCGATCCACGCTGGGCGCCTTATCCATTGCCAGGCGCTTCAGTCTGCAGCAATTTTGTCTATGTAAATGGCCAGCCGGAGGGTTACCCGGGCTACAGCTTTCAATGCACCGAACTGGCAAATCGCTTTCTAGCCGAACAGTGGGGACATGGGCCGCTTGACGGCAACGCCGAAACTTATTTCGACTACTACGATAGCAGCGGCGCATTTCATCCCGGTTCGGCCCGGGTCTATCCCGACACTGAACTCTCTAGCGATGGCGACCAGGGTACCAGCTCTTTTGCTCCTACTCCTGGTGACTTGCTGGTCTTTCAGGACGTGCAGGACGGCACATCCTGGACTTCCGGCCTCATTCCTGGCTCCGATGGTCATGTTGCCGTCATAACTGCGGTTACCAGCACCCAGGTATATATGATGCAGCAGAACTTCAGCGACTCGCTCTACTACATGGCATTGCCGATCACTCAAGTTGCGACCGGTTGGCATATTACTGACAACGTCAGTGGAGTTACCGGGCGTATCGTACGCGGCTGGATTCACTTCAGTGAGAACACCTCCACCGGGAATGCCGGACTTCCGGCAGCGGTACTGGCACAGGATGCGTTTGCCATCGGTGCTGATCAAGATCTCTATGACTACCAATGGGTGTCAGGCATCGGGTGGCAGCCGGCGCTCGATGTGCGAGCGTCTATCACTCCCACTCCCGCCCTGGTTCCACTGACCGGCGTGCCCAGCACGAATGTCTACCAGTTGGCGGGTACGACGCATGAGAGCGTCTTCGTTATTGGAAATGACGGCCAGCTTTACGAGTACTGGTGGCGTGTCTCGGATGGCTGGCACCTGGATAATACCAGCTCAATTTCGCCGCCACCGGCCGGAGTAACCTGGACTGGCTCGCCCAGCGCATTTACCTATACCAACCCTGCAGACTCGCTGCTGCACCACTCTGTATTCTTGCTTGGAAATGACGGTCACTTGTATTACTACGACTGGGTAGAGACGGCGACTTGGGCAGCGCCGGTGGATATCAGCGGTGCTCCACCGGTGGCCTGGAGTGGTCCGCCCAGTGCCTTTGGTTGGGTAGAGGACAACACCGAATATCAGGCGGTCTACATCATAGGAAATGACGGCCACCTTTACGAGTACTCAAGCACGGACGGCGTGATTTGGAGTATCGAAGATGTCACGGCGTCAAGCCAGACGGCTTTGCCGGCCGGTGTCCGGCCGACCGGAACGGCAAGTGGCTATGCGTTTACTCCCAGCGGAGAGTCGGTTCCGCGGCGTAGCATATTCGTGACGGGTAGTGACGGCCACCTCTATAACTATAACTGGGTTCAGGGCGCGTCAAGTGGCGGAACTTGGGATTTGACCGATGTATCAGCTGACGTGAGCAGTGGGCCAGCGGTGGGAACAAGCAATGTGACACTAATAGGCTCACCGGGAGCGCTTTATGTGCCGTCGGGTACTAGTGACCTCTTTCAAGTGTATGAAACGGGCAGTGATGGGCACCTCTACCAGTATACGTACCAGAACAGCGGCTGGACGGTCGTTGATGTGAGCGCAGAGTCTGGGCAGCCAGGCGCCACACAGATTGCCAGCGCTCCCTCGGCCTTTACCACTCCGGGCGCCGGCGGAGCAGGCAACGCTGGACAAATGGAGACTATTTGTGCAGTCACCAGCGATGGTCAGCTAGCCATATTCACATACCAGCCGAGCGCTACTCCCGTCTGGACCTTTACCGAACAAAGCGCTCCGCCGGGGACAAGCCTTGTGGGTAGCTTGCCCAGCGGACTTGCCTATGGCTAGCGGATCGGCAATGCTTGGCCTGAGCCGGCTTCCGGGCCGCAATGGCAGTGATATACTACTCTTAACTAGACTAGTGCTTTATCATTGCGCCGCATGCACCCGCAAGACGAGGTGCCTGCTCTTCGTGATGAGCAATGAAAGTGGCGGATGTCGATGATGCTGAGCGGAAAGAAAATTGGAGTTTTTGTGGCTAGCGGCTTCGAGGATCTGGAGTTCTGGGTGCCGGTGATGCGACTGCGCGAGGAGGGTGCACAGGCGCTGATCATTGGTATAGCTCCTGAGACAGTCACGGCCAAGCATTGCTTGACGGCAACGCCGGATGTTCTCGCCAGCCAGGTCAACTCAGAGGAACTGGCGGGATTGGTAATTCCTGGAGGATGGGCACCAGACAAGCTACGTCGCGATCCTAATGTGCTCCGACTGGTGCGTGAGTGCCATGCAGCGGGTAAGCCGATTGGTGTCATTTGTCATGCTGGTTGGGTGGCGGCTTCGGCAGGGATTGTAGATGGCATGAGGGTCACAGGTTCGCGTGGCATCAAAGACGATATGGAGAATGCCGGAGCTATCTGGGCTGATGAGCCGGCATTTCGCTCCGGCAATGTCATCTGGGGGCGAGTTGTAGAAGACATACCTGACTTCTGCCGCGAGCTGATGGCGGCTTTTGCCGACGCTACGCGGTAAACGCTCTTGAAATCACGATGCTGCGAGGTTGCGCGGGCATAGAGACATGGGAGAGGTAAGAAGTGCGATGGTGGGCCAATATCTGGAAGCTGTGCGAACACGCATCATGGTTTTTGATGGCGCGATGGGCACGATGATTCAAAATCTGGGACTTAGTGCCGATGACTATGGCGGTGAAGCCTATAACGGCTGTCCGGAGATACTTGTGCTTACTCGGCCTGACGCCATTCTCGATATCCACCGGGCATATCTCGCGGCGGGAGCGGACGTCATAGAGACCGACACCTTCACTGGTACCCGTCTCAAGCTGGATGACTACCAGCTTGGCTACCGCGCCCATGAGATCAATTGTACCGCCGCTCGTCTGGCCTGCGAGGCGGCGGCACAGTTCAGTACGCCGGAGCGTCCACGCTTCGTCGCCGGCTCGATGGGGCCCACTGGTATGCTGCCCTCCGGGGACGATCCTTCGCTGAGCCAGATAACGTATCAGCAGCTTGCGGAGATCTACTGCGAGCAGGCACTGGGTCTTATGGAGGGTGGCGTAGATCTACTGCTCATCGAAACTAGCCAGGACATCCTAGAAGTGCGAGCAGCGATTACCGGCATTCGCCGTGCCTTTGTTTCTTTGGGACGCAGCCTGCCCATTCAAGCGCAGGTAACTTTGGATACCAGCGGGCGCATGCTGCTGGGTACCGATATTTCCGCCTCATCGGCTATCCTGGCGCATCTTGGGGTAGATATTGCCGGCCTCAACTGTTCGACTGGCCCTGACCATATGCGTGAGCCGGTACGCTATCTCACCGAAAATCTGCCGCTGCCGATCTCCACTATTCCTAATGCCGGCTTACCGCTCAATATTGGCGGTAAGGCGGTATATCCCATGCAACCAGGACCGATGGCAGAAGCGCTTGCTGAGTTTGTCGGCGAGTTTGGCGTCAATATCGTAGGCGGCTGCTGCGGCACGACCCCCGAACACATTGAGGCACTTGCCGAGCAGGTGGCCTCTCTCGAAACTCGCCGGAGACGAAGACCGATTGAGCGCCTTCTTCACTTTGACCCGGCAACACGTAATCGCACGAGCTTACTGGTGGCCTCAGCGGTTCGAGCTAGCTCGCTGAAGCAGGTTCCCGCGCCGCTACTGGTTGGCGAGCGAGTCAACGCACAGGGAAGCCGCAAGGTGAAGCAAGCGCTACTTGTCGATGGCTATGACACTTTGCTTCAGGTTGCCCGCGACCAGGTGGAGGGTGGCGCTCATGTGCTGGATGTGCAGGTGGCGCTAACTGAGCGGTCCGATGAGGCGGAGCAGATGCGGCTCGCGATTAAGAAGCTTGAAATGGGCATAGAAGCGCCTCTGGTAGTAGATTCTACCGAACCGTCAGTCATTCAGGCCGCGTTAGAGGTCTACCCAGGACGTGCCGTTATAAACTCGATCAACCTGGAAAATGGCCGCCAGCGTGTGGATTCCGTCTTGCCGCTGGCTCGTGAGCATGGTGCGGCGGTAGTCGCGCTCACGATTGACGAAGAAGGTATGGCAAAGACCGCCGAGCGTAAGCTGGCGATCGCCAAGCGCATCTACGAGATTGCTGGTGCTGAATTTGGTATTGAACCCGAGTCTCTGCTCTTCGACGCGCTGACCTTTCCAGTCACTACCGGTCAGGAGGAGTTGCGAGATAGCGCACTCCAGACTCTGGAGGGAATACGGCGGATAAAGGCAGAGCTTCCTGGAGCGCTGACCATCCTGGGTGTAAGCAACGTCTCATTTGGGGTGGCTGAGCACGCACGTGCTGCCCTCAACAGTGTCTTCCTGCACCATGCAGTCCAGGCCGGATTAGACGCTGCCATTGTCAATCCGGTGCATATTACCCCCTACGCCGAAATCCCGGCGGAAGAGCGTAAGCTCTGTGATGACCTTCTGCTGAATGCTTCGGAGGAGGCGTTGCCCGCTTTCATAGCTTACTACGAATCACATAATGCCGCCGCAAAGAAAGTAGAGCTAGCTAATCCTACCGAAGGCATGACGGTGGACCAGCGCATTCACTACCAGATTCTGCACCGTAAGAAAGAGGGCATCGAATCGCTGATCGACGCCGCCGTAGCTTATCGTGCCGATGGCCAATCAGCCGATGGAGCCAACCCGGAGGCGCGTGTCTCGGGAGTTCCGCTTCCTGGCGAACCGCTGGACGGCTGGACAACCGACTCGCACCTTTCAGCCTGCGCCGTAGAAGTATTGAACAGCGTCCTGTTGCCGGCGATGAAGGACGTTGGCGACAAATTCGGCGCCGGCGAGTTGATTCTGCCTTTTGTGCTTCAGTCAGCCGAGGTCATGAAGAAGTCGGTGGCGCACTTGGAGCGCTACCTGGAGCGAAGCGAAGGCTATACCAAAGGGCGTATCGTTCTGGCCACTGTTTTTGGTGATGTTCATGACATCGGCAAAAACCTGGTAAATACTATACTCTCCAATAACGGCTATACCGTCTATGATCTGGGCAAACAGGTGCCTCTCAATACCATCATCGACAAAGCTATAGAGGTAAATGCCGACGCCATTGGCCTCTCGGCTCTCTTAGTGAGCACCTCTAAGCAGATGCCCCTCTGCATTAAGGATCTTGACCGGCGGAGCCTGAAGATTCCCGTCATCGTAGGAGGAGCAGCCATTAACCGGGCCTATGGACGCCGCATCAGCTTCGTGGGCGAAGAGGGTCATGAGGCTCCCTATGAGTCTGGCGTCTTCTACGCACGCGACGCTTTCGAGGGGCTGGAGATCATGGATCAGTTGATGGATCCCCCGCGGCGCGGTGCCCTGGTGGAGAAAGTGCAGCAGGAGGCGTTAGCCGCTCGTGAGGCCGAAGCGCGGGTCTCGGCCTCACGAGCCACCGGCGCTTCTCCGCCACCTCTGCAGCGTCCAAAGCTTGCGCCAGCGCCGGTGGTCACCCCGCCCTTCTATGGTCCACGACTACTCGATCGCGTGGCTATCGAAGATGTGGCTACCTATCTTGATCTCAACGCGCTCTACCGCGGCCGTTGGGGCGGAGTTGCTCACGGCGAGGAGTACCAGCGGCTGGTACGGGAAGAATTCGGGCCACGCCTCGAGCGTATGCTGCGCGAGGCAAGACAGCGTCGCTGGCTGCACCCAAAGGCGGTGTATGGGTATTTCCCTTGCCGTAGCGAGGGCGATAACCTGCTGATTCTCGATCCAGCTGATCATAAGCGCATAGTAGAGCGGTTCCTCTTCCCTCGCCAGGCGGAAGGCGAGCGGCTCTGCCTGGCCGACTACTTTGTGACGAACGACGACCAGCCGGCAGTCGTCGCTTTCCAGGTGGTGACGATGGGCGCGGCCGCCTCCCGTGAGACCGGGCGTCTGCAGACAGAGGCTGAATACACCGAAAGCTACTTCCTGCATGGCCTTAGCGTGCAGATGGCCGAAGCAATGGCCGATTATGTAAACAAAATAGTAGACCAAGATCTGGGGCTCACTGGCGAGATGGGGCGGCGCTACAGCTGGGGATATGCTGCCATACCGGAATTGGCCGACCACGAGCGGGTATTCCGCCTGCTTGGAGTGCCTGAGGCGATAGGGGTGACGCTTACCGACTCCTATCAGATGGTGCCGGAGCAATCCACCGCGGCCATCGTGGTACCACATCCCGACAGTGTCTATTTTGCGGTACGAGCCTAGAGGCGGTCCTCCCAAGGACCGCGGACTGAAGTGAGTAGAGAGCCGGCGTTTTAGAGCTTTAGAGCTTTAGAGCTTTAGAGCTTTAGAGTATTTGTCCCAAGAACGTCTTGGTTCGCTCGTGCTGTGGCGCGGAGAATACCTGGTCGGGAGAACCTTGCTCCAGAATGGTGCCACCGTCCATAAAGAGGACGCGGTCGGCGACCTCCCGTGCGAAGCCCATTTCATGGGTGACCACTACCATGGTCATGCCTTCCTCGGCCAGCTGGCGCATGACTTTGAGGACGTCGCCTACCAGCTCCGGGTCAAGAGCCGAGGTGGCCTCATCAAAGAGCATGAGCTTGGGGTCCATTGCCAGAGCGCGGGCAATGGCCACGCGCTGTTGCTGTCCGCCGGAGAGCCGCGCTGGATAGGCGTCGGCCTTGGCTTCCAGACCCACCTTGCGAAGCAGTTCCATGGCCCGTGCTCTGGCCTGCTCGTGGGATTGGTGCTTTACCTGGATGGGCGCCTCGATGATGTTTTCGAGAGCTGTCATGTGGGGAAAGAGATTGAAACGCTGGAAGACCATACCGATCTCGGAGCGCATCTGGGCCACATTTTTCTCGCTATCCTCGGCGATGCCTCCGTTTGGCGTCTCGCGGTAGCCAACCAGCTGCCCTTCGATATAGATACGTCCCCGGTTGATCTTCTCCAGGTGATTTATGCACCGCAGGAAGGTGGTCTTGCCGGAGCCGCTCGGCCCTATTATGACTACTACCTCCCGCCTGGCTACCTGCATCGTCACCCCGCGCAGTACCTCATTGTTGTGGAAATTCTTATGAACGTCGCGGGCGTCCACCATCGGCAGCGCCCGGTTGCCGTATATATCGCTGGGAGAGCCATTACTCCAAGCCGCTGGCTCCTCCATTCCATTATCTGATACTGTCATCGTTTATCTCCTTTCTCCAAGCACTTCTGGAACCCCCTCTGCGCCGCCGATACTGCCGCTATGTGGCAGTTTCCAGCCGAAAGCACGATTCCGCCATGTGGTCCGCCATCGCAATCCCTTGCGTGACCCCGGCTCGATATTCGAGGCGTTGAGCCTCCGCTCAATACTTGCCTGTATGAGTGCCCAGATGCTGGTGAGAATGAGATACCAGATACCCGCGATCGTCAACAACTCCAGGGGCGACGCCAGCGCGGCTGCTCGGGACTGAGCGGATTCCAAGAGCTCCCCAACCGAGATAACCGAAACCAGAGAAGAGCTCTTGAGCATGCTGTTGAACTCATTGCCGAGCGGGGGCACTATGACGCGCAGCGCCTGAGGCAGGACGATGCGACGCATTGCCAGAGCATACGTCATGCCCAGCGATCTGGCGGCTTCGAGTTGTCCGACGTCGATCGAATCAATGCCTGCCCGTACGATCTCTGCCATATAGGCGCCCTCGTTGAGCGCCAGGGCCACGCAGCCGGAGAGAAAAGCATCCAGTGGAATCTGGTTGGTAAAGCCCAGGTGTGCGAAGAGGTTAGTAGCGATCAGTGGGCGCGCGAGACCGACGTAGGGTAGAAATGCATAGAGGAAAAGGATCTGCACCAGGAGCGGAGTGCCGCGAAACACCGTAATATAAGCAATGGCCAGCGCTCGAATCCAACCCTGTTTGGAGCGGCGTAGAAAATAGAGCAACAAGCCAATGACTGACCCGAGAAACTGTGCGATGACCGAGAGCACTATGGTAATCACCACGCCCTGCAGGATATCCGATGCAAAAAAATAGTCCCAAACATAGGACCAGTTGTAGGTTCCACGCAGGGTAACTACCTGCTGCAAGAAGTGGAGGATGGGATTTAACAACGTGAGACCTCCCAGTTGGCCTCCTCTACTATGCCGCGCCCATCCACTTCGTGGTGACAGCAAGCGAGGACACTATCTTTCATCGAATAGAGAATAGATCAACTTGGAGCGATTGAAGACGCCAGTCTTCAATCGCTCCAAGTGCTGATTTCACCATGCGCTACGCTGTGTTATCTACAGGTACCCGGCCAAAAACGTCGCCGATGACCGCCCTAGGAGAGCGGCGGGTACGCCAGCTTCTGCTGGCCCCAGGCGGTTAGGATGCGCAGGTAGGTACCGTCACTTCGCATCTCATCGAGCGCGTTCTGAATGGCAGCCTGCAGCGCAGGATTGTCTTTGCGTACCACGATACCTTCAGGAGAGGGCTGAACGGTAATGCCGCTGTCGATGAGCTTGCCCTGGTGCAATGAGGCGTAGTAGTCGGTCACCGGCTGGTCCTGATACGAGGCGTCGGCACGTCCATTCAGCACCTGCTGGACCACCACCGTCTGGTCATCATAGCTCAGAATGTCGATGGGCTTGCCTGACTGCTTGCAGACCGGGGCCTGGCCGGACTGGCCGTCGCCGGTGCCGTTGGCGTCTTCCACTTCGTCCTTTTCGACAGTGCCGTTCTGCACGGCAATGGTCTTGCCGCACATATCGCTGATCGACTTGATGTTGCCCGGATTGGCGGTAAGCGTCAGGATGGATTCACCGGCCTGGAAGTAGGGGATGAAGTTGACCACCTTCGCCCGGTCGGGCGTGATGGTAAACGAAGAGATGGACATGTCGTAGCGCTGCTGGCCCAGTGCACCGCCCGAGATACTTGGAATAATGGCGTCAAAGGTGGCCTTCACGATATCCGGCGCGAGACACATGCGGCGCGCGATCTCGCGTACCAGGTCCATGTCATAGCCAATGAAGTGTTGAGGGTTGTTAGGGTCGGCGTACTCGGCCGGAGCGTAGGTCGTGTCGCTGGCGATAGTCAACGTCCCCGGAGTTACCAGGTGCCAGGCAGAAGAGTCAGTTGGGCAGGTAACGGTCGAAGTCGGCACCGCCGCAACTGGAGTGGTAGTGCCCGCGCTGGAAGATGATCCACAGGCAGAGAACCCAAGCATAAGCAGGGCCACAAGGATGCAAGCGCCTGCTCGAAAACAAGGTAAAATACCGCTGAGTGATCTGGGTTGGGATGATAGTTTCATGAAAAAGTCTCCTCAATGTCCCCACTTCACATAATAGACGCTATACTAGCAAGACAGTGCCTACTCTGCCCCCCTTGGACATTACACGTGCAGTGTGTGCGACAAGTCTACCACGAGTGAGCAACCTTTGACAGAGGAAATTCGATCCGGATCCCGAAAACCTAGCGCGTGCCACTCATCCGTTACGCGCGGCAGGCATATGAAGACAGGAAGTCAGGAGACATGAGGGTACGAAAAAATCAGGGAGACAAGTTCGATTTTTCGACTACCTGTCTCCCCATCGATGCGACTAGGATCACATGCCTGAATGTGCTGCAAGGCTTGTGCCGCCAAGCTCAGACTTGGTGCTTTTTTACCAAAAATACTGAGTCCGAGCTTGGATCACGATGCGGCCAGCAGTGACCGAAGGAACGCCATACCGGAAGCGACTTTTTCATTCTCCGACGCACTGTCTATAGCGTTGAGCAGCGCGCTGGCGACGACTGCTCCGTCGGCGAATTTACCGATGTCGGCGACATGCTGCGGATGAGCCACGCCAAAGCCGACCGCCAGCGGCATTTGAGTATGGGCACGTACCTTCCCGATAAATTCCGGCAGCTGTGCCGGCAAACTCTCGCGTGCTCCGGTTACGCCGCTTATTGACACACAGTACAGGAATCCGCCACCAGTCCGCGCGGAGATTCCGGCCACCTGAGCAATGCGTTCCTCGGGGCTGGAAGGTGTCACCAGGAAGATCACTTCAATGCCATCTGCAGTGGCGAACTGATACAGCGGTTCCGCCTCTTCCGGCGGCAAGTCCGGCACAATGAGCCCCGCCACGCCCGATCTCTTGGCACGATTACAGAAGCGCTCGAGTCCAAAGCTATATATAGGATTATAGTAGCCCATCAGCACCAGAGGTGTGGTCACAGTCTCAGTTATGCGCTGTGCCAGTTCCAGCGCAGATGCTACGGACATTCCGTTCTCCAGCGCTTTCTGGCTGGCGCGCTGAATAGTCGCACCGTCCGCCAATGGATCAGAGAATGGTACACCAAGTTCCAGTATTGCGGCGCCCGCCTGGCAGAGTGCAACTGCCAGCGCCTCGCTGGTTGCAGTATCCGGATATCCTGCCATCACATATGGAATCAGCGCTACCTGGCCATTTTCGCGCGCACGAGCGAATGCCGCAGCGATCGGAGATACCGGTGATATGCTTGAACGACTCGAGTCAGGATTCATGATACATTCCTCAGTTCCTCTCCTCGCGGCTACTCCAACGGAAGATCCTCGGTTACTCCCAGCTCACTCCCAGCTCACTCCCAGTTCACTCCCAGTTCACTCCAGAGTTACATGCAGAGCCTTCGCCACCGTATCAATGTCTTTATCTCCACGTCCCGACAGACCGATTACGACGATTTGATCCGGTCGCAACTCGCCATGCTCACCCATGGCCAACACATGTGCGAGAGCATGTGCTGGCTCCAGCGCAGGGATAATCCCTTCCTCCCGGCAAAGCAGCTGGAAGGCGCGCAAGGCGGACGAATCGTCTTCGGCCACATAGGTCGCGCGTCCGCTGGCGCGAAGATAGCTGTGCTCCGGCCCTACACCAGGGTAGTCGAGTCCGGCGGAAATGCTGTGAGTCAGGTTTACCTGACCATCTTCGTCCTGTAACAGGTAAGAGAGCGCGCCATGTAGAACACCTGGACGGCCGGCTACCAGAGTCGCGGCGTGCCTGCCGGTCGCTATACCGCTACCTCCGGCTTCAACGCCAATTAGCCTAACTGACTCATCTCCGGCGAAAGGATAAAATAGCCCGATGGCATTGCTGCCGCCGCCCACACAGGCTACGACGATATCAGGCAAGCACCCGAAGATTTCCAGTGCCTGGGCACGGGCTTCTTGCCCAATCACTGACTGAAAGTCACGAACCATACGCGGATAGGGGTGTGGGCCAACTGCTGAGCCGATGAGATAGTATGTGTTTTCTACGTTGGTTACCCAATCTCGCATTGCCTCGTTGATAGCATCTTTGAGGGTCCGGCTTCCGGTATTCACCGAACGCACGCTTGCACCTAGCAGCTTCATGCGGAAGACATTGTGCGACTGCCTGCGTATGTCTTCCTCTCCCATATAGACCACGCACTCAAGTCCCAGCTTGGCGCAGACGGTGGCGGCGGCCACGCCATGCTGCCCGGCTCCGGTTTCGGCGATGACGCGGCGCTTTCCCATGCGCTCCGCCAGCAGTCCCTGACCAAGAGCATTATTGATCTTGTGGGCGCCGGTGTGCGCCAGGTCTTCACGTTTGAGGTAGAGGCGAGCGCCGGCTCGCTTTGATAGACGCTCGGCAAAATAAAGCGGTGTTGGGCGCCCGCTATAGGTAGATTCCAAACCGGCAAGCGTGGCCTTAAATCCGGCATCAGCGCGGGCCGAGGCGTAGGCCTCTTCCAGTTCGATCAGCGCTGCCATCAGGCTCTCGGGGACAAAACGTCCCCCGAAATCGCCGAAGCGTCCATGGATATCGGGGTAGATACCGTGCTGATAGTGATGGGATTGATTCTCGGTAATCATTGGGAGCTCGCCTCCGCGGCTGTAGGCATCTCGTGAATATCCCCAAGCAGTGACTCCGGTGGCGGTGGGAGGTGAAGCCCGCCGCCGCGCGCCGCTCTGAGAAAGGCTCGCATCTTCTCGCGGTCTTTGCTGCCGCCGGTCTCGATGCCGCTGCTCACATCCACACCGGTTGGCTCTACCGCCACCAGAGCGGCAGCCACATTTTCCGGTGTTAAGCCTCCAGAGAGAATGATAGGCCAGCGCTCGGCCAGAATGCGTCCTTGACGCCAGTCTCCAACCTGGCCGGTTCCACCATAGCTGCCGTTGGTAGATGGCGTATCGAGGAGCAGTGCGGCACCAGCCAACGCGTAGGCATCGAGCGCCTCCGGAGCGGTTTGGCTCTCCAGCCGCAGTGCCCTAATGACTGGTACATTGGTTAGGGCGGCAACCTCGGCGCACATATCCGGCGACTCATCGCCACTCAGCTGTACCGCCCCCAAACCAAGGCTCTCCGAGATAGCGGCCACCGTAGCGGGAGACCTATTGACAAAAACGCCTACTGCCAGCGTTCCACTGGCCGCCTGAATCACCTGGCGGGCCTGCCGGTAACCGACCTGCCGGCGACTTGGAGCAAAGATGAGGCCGATGGCGTCGGCGCCCAACTCGGAGGCCAGTGAGCCGTGTTCGGAAAGCGTAAGGCCGCAGAGCTTGACGAACGGTCTTCTGGGCTTGCTTGGGCTCCCCGGCCGGCCGAACAGGCTGGCCGGAGCGCCTCCGGCAGCGGTGGCAAGTGTACGAGCCATACCTGTGGCATCCGGAGCTCTCATGAGCGCCTCGCCGACTAGAATTGCGTCGGCTCCCCAGGCGCGCGCCTGAGTCGCCTGCATGCGATTGGTAATGCCGCTCTCAGCGACCAGAATCCTGCTTGACGGCACCCGGTGCCCCAGGCGACGCAACAACTCGTTATCTACCGCAAATGTCTTGAGGTCACGGCTGTTGATTCCGATCACCGGCGCTTTGAGCCGCAGAGCGCTTGCGAGCTCTTCGGCGCTGTGGGTTTCAATCAGGGATTCCATTCCCAATCGGTGGGCTAGCTGGAATAACTTCTCTAGTTGATCCGGATCCAGCAGGCCGCTGATGAGTAAGATTGCGTCGGCGCCTGCAGCACGCGCTTCATATACTTGGTAGTCGTCAATGATGAAGTCCTTGCAGAGTACCGGTATGCCCACGGCAGCGCGCACGGCTTCGAGGTCTTCTAGAGAGCCTAGGAAGAAGTTGGGCTCGGTTAGCACGCTGATCGCCGCCGCTCTGCCGGCTTGATAGGCAAGCGCCTGCGCCACTGGATCCAGCGATTTGGCTAGCAAACCCTTAGACGGTGAGGCCCGCTTCACTTCGCCGATCAGCCTGCCGGCGCCAAGCCTGCGGGGGCGCAGTGCTTCAGCGAAGTCTTGTGGAGGGTGCGCCTTGGCGGCTCGCGTTTCCAGAAGGTCCAACCCCACCTGAGCCTGGTGGATCGCAATACGCTGCCTAGTGGCTATAACTATGCGTTCGAGAAATGTCTCAGCCATAGCTGCTGTCCTTTCTGTATCTCTATACGAGATACTTGCAGACTACACGCTTGCCGGGGCAAACGAACGAGACATGTCAACTAAGGCATCGAGAGTGGTACGAGCCTTGCCGGAGAGTAAATGTTGGCGCGCCATGTCTACGCCATGACGTAGCTCAGGGACGCGACCGGTGACATAAAGCGCCGCACCCGCGTTCAGAGCCACCATGTCGGCAAGCGCGCCCGATTGCTCGCCCCCGAGTAGCTTTCGCATAGCTAGAGCATTTTCCTCCGCGTTGCCGCCAAGTACGGCCTCGCGCGGCTGCTCGGCCAGGCCGAGGTTGGCTGGCGTGACTAGGTAACTGTGCACCTCGCCGGTAGTACCGTCTGCCTCACATACCATTGTCGGGGCACTGATAGATAGTTCATCCAGCCCATCCTTGCTGTGGACGACAAGGGCCCGCCGGCAGCCAAGCCGGAGCAGCACTTCGCCGATGAGGGGCAGAAGCCTGGCCTCCGCCACGCCGAGCACCTGATATTTTACTGCGGCAGGGCTGGTGAGCGGGCCTAGTATATTGAATACAGTACGAATTCCAATCTCACGCCGTGCCGGGCCAACGTGGCGCATCGCCGGGTGGTAGGTCGGCGCAAACATGAATCCGAAGCCTACCTCTGCAATACAAGCAGCTACCTGTTCGGGACCTAGTTCCAGTCTGACGCCGAGCGCCTCGAGGACATCGGCGCTGCCGCAGCGACTAGAAGCAGCGCGATTACCATGCTTGGCTACCGGTTGCCCTAGTCCGGCTACCAAAAGTCCAGCTGCGGTCGAGACATTGAAGGTGCCCGAGGAGTCCCCTCCAGTGCCGCAGGTGTCTACCGCCTTAATGTGCTCTGGAAGGGACACATGTAGCGCTTGATCGCGCATTACCTGGGCCAGACCCGCCACCTCGTCAACCGTTTCACCTTTGATTCGCAGAGCGGTTAGAAATGAGCCGACCTGTGCAGGTGTAGCGGCTCCCGTCATTATCTCCTCCATCGCTCCGACCGCTTCATATTCGCTAAGTGCTGCGCCGGCTACGAGCTCCGCAATTGCCTCACGAATCATCACAGTACGCTCCTTTTCGAGTTAAGAAAGTTTCGCAGTAGAGCTTTGCCATGTTGTGTCAGGATTGATTCTGGGTGAAATTGCACACCGGCAATTGGGTATTCCTGATGCTGCAGCGCCATGATCAAGCCGTCTTCAGTTTCGGCTGTAACTTCCAGTGCTCGAGGCAGTGAGTCCCGTTCAACAATCAGGCTATGATAACGCGTTCCCTCGAATGGACTGGGCAATCCGTGAAAGACGCCGCGCTGTCGATGGACTATCCGGGCGACCTTTCCATGAACTGGCAGAGGCGCGCGCACGACTTGCCCTCCAAACACTGTGCCGATGCACTGGTGACCAAGGCATACGCCTAATGTAGGGATTCTTGGCCCCAATTGCCTGATTATGGCATTTGAGGCTCCGGCCCAAGCTGGTGTGCCGGGGCCAGGAGAGATGACAATGTGGGACGGTGCCAGCGACTCGACCTCCGCAGGCGTGATCGCATCGTTGCGATAGATCAGCACATCCGCGCCTAGCTCGGCCAGGTATTGGTAGAGGTTGTAGCTGAAGCTGTCATAGTTATCTATCAAGAGCAGCATCTTGCCTCTGCCTCCTTCAACGCCTGGAGCACCGCGCCAAGCTTATTCTCGGTCTCCATGAACTCGGTCCCGGGATCAGAGTCGGCAACGATGCCGCTTCCGGCCTGCGCATATGCCATGCCGTCTTTTAGTAGGAGCGTTCGGATAATGATGCACATATCTAGATTGCCGTCGAAGCCCAGGTAGCCGAGTGCGCCGCCATAGACTCCACGGCGCTGTGCCTCGAGTTCAGCGATGATCTGCATCGCCCTAACCTTTGGCGCACCGGAGAGTGTGCCGGCCGGAAATCCCGCTCTCAGCGCATCATAGGGAGTCTGGTCGGCTCGTAGGTGTCCGCTGACATGCGAAACCAGGTGCATCACATGGGAATAGCGCTCGACCTCGAGAAATTGGGTCACTCGAACACTGCCCGGCTGGCTGACACGACCGATATCATTTCGACCCAGGTCCAACAGCATGACGTGTTCGGCGCGCTCCTTCTCATCAGCCAGCAACTCTACAGCCAGCTCAGCATCCACGGCAGGATCAGCATCTCGGCGGCGCGTGCCGGCGATAGGATGGACCGAGACTTCGCCATTGGTGACTCGCACCAGCATCTCGGGTGAGGCGCCAGCAAGCGCGAAATCCCCCTCGGCGAGATAGAACATGTAAGGTGAGGGATTAATCGAGCGGAGTTCGCGATACGTCTCAAACGGTGAAACTTGAACCGGACGGGCAACTCGGCGTGACAGCACGACCTGGTAGCAGTCACCAGCCCTGATGTATTCCTGACAACGCCGGACGGCATCTATATAAGCATCACGAGATTCTAAAGCAGAGTGTGCAACCTGCTGTGGAGACGATGGAGAGTCTCTTCGCTTGTCACCGGCCCAAGATGTCTTCCGGGGAATCCTCCGTTCAAGACGACGTTGCATGCTGTCAAGCCGCAATTCGGCTTCGGCCAGTGCGACCTTCCGTCCGGCGGCGTCGGGTGGGCAATCAGCATGGGTAAGGAGCTGGATACGGTATCTCAGATGGTCAAAAACCAGCAAAGTATCGTAAAAGGCGAAGGTTGCCTCCGGCAGTCCCAAGGGATCGTCCCCCGGAATCGGGACGGTCGGCTCGAAACACGCTGCCGTCTCATAGCCTAGATAGCCAACCGCTCCGCCGGAGAAGCGCGGCAGGCCAGGAGTACGCTCGAGAGGTCTTCGCGCTAGTTCAGCACGCACAGCTTCCAGGGCATCTTCGCAGCTGGTATGTATGGTGGTGCCGGCGTGTTCGCCTCGAAGCCAGCGATACTTCGCCCGTCCCTGGCATACACGTAGAATGAGATAGGGATCGCTGCCGACGAACGAGTAACGAGCGGCATGCTCGCCACCTTCCACGCTTTCCAGCAAGAAGCTGACTCGTCCATGTGCAAGCTTAAGGTAACTGGATACTGGTGTTTCCAAATCCGCAGGCAACTCGCGCCACATTGGTACGAGCGTCGTGTGACGCTCATTCCCGGGGAGCGTTGCGGTTTGCGCTGCGGGTACCGATGTGGCCATAGGTTTGCCTTTCATAACATTATCGATCGGCGTCGATTACCGGGGTGCCAGTATAGCCTTACACAATACCCACCCTGTCTTTGACCAGACGCAAGGTCGCTTCGGCTATAGGGCGTACTTGGTCAGCTCCTTGTCGTAGCAGTGCGTCCAGCTTGTCTGGGTCGGCTACTGTCTCGGCGTAGCGTTCCTGGATCGGTTCAAGCGTAGCGATTATCAGGTCGCTTAGCATCGCCTTGAACTCCTTGTAGCCTTTGCCCTCGAACTCAGCCTCGACGTGCTGGCGGCTCTCGCCGCTGAGCATTTGATAGATCGTCAGCAGATTAAAAATCGCTGCCCGGCTCTCATCGAAGACGATCGTCCGCTCTCCATCGGTGGTCGCGCGGGCAATCTTCCGGCGCACGACGTCGGGCGGATCGAGCAGCGCTATATAGGAGCCTTCGGCATCGCTCTTACTCATTTTTCTCTCGGGATCGTCCAAGGCCATGATGCGCGCGCCTACCTCGCGAATTAACGGCCGGGGTGGAACCAGTGTAGGGCCGAAGCGGAAATTGAAGCTATCGGCAATGTCACGCGTTAGTTCAACGTGTTGGCGCTGGTCGTCACCTACCGGTACGGCGTCCGTCTGGTATATCAGGATATCCGCGGCCATCAGGACCGGGTAGTCGAAGAGGCCGGTAGTGGCGGTCTCACGGTCGTCTCCGGCTTTGGTCTTGAATTGGGTCATACGGTTCAGCCATCCTACCGGAGTGAAGCAGTTTAGTATCCAGGCAAGCTCGGTATGTGCCGCAATCTGAGATTGCACAAATACCGAGCTTCGACTTGGATCAAGCCCACAAGCAAAGAGAATCCCAGCAAGCTGCCGGGTATTTTGGCGCAGCTCCTCAGGGTCTTGTGGTTTGGTGATGGCATGCAGATTCACTATGCAGTAGATGTTGTCGTAGAGATCCTGTTCCGCCACCCAGTACCGTATGGCGCCAAGGTAGTTGCCAAGGTGTGGCGTGCCGGTCGGCTGAATGCCGGAGAACACTCGCTCACGGCCGCGCTTGGCTGGGGTACTTTCCAGGGCCGCAGTAGCAGGCGGTGCCATGTGCGACGTCGATTTTCGCTGTCTTGTTGGTGTGCTCAATGTCTGACCCTCCATAGGAGATCAACCCAAATGTCGTTAGCTATGGACTAAGCGGACCTACGCCGGGGATCCGGCAATAAAAAAAGCTCCTCGTCCACCTGGGACGAGGAGCTGATGTAACAACCCCCGTGGTACCACCCACTTTCGAGCCGACTCTAAATGCCTACATTCAAGATTCGGCTCCTCAAGGCACGTTCGGCTTCCACCGTTAGTGGAGCAGAAGATGTCTGGCCTCGATAACGGGAGGCACCCGGCAGACCCTACGTACATCACCCTGCCACGCTTAGGTCGCGGCTCACGAGGACCATTCAGCGCTGCTCCAGTGCCGGCTCCCACCATCCCGGTTCGCTTTGACTGCAGCGATTCCGCTTACTTTTCCCGCTCATTGCCGTGGTCTATAAGTTGAATCTTCTAATTGGTGTAAAGTATACGTGCGATGGCTCGGGACTGTCAAGATGCCGTAAGCTCCCGCACGATCTGCTGCACACGACGTCCATCGGCACGGCCTTTGGTATCTCGCGAGGCAACTGGCATGACCTTGCGAAAGTCGTTGCCTTCGTGGGCAATTATGGCACGTACAGCCTGGCGCAACTCGTCATCCGACATTTGAGCCGGTAGGTACTCTTTAAGTAGGCTGGCCTCACGCTCTTCTTGCAAAGCACTCTCGGTCCGGCCGCCACTCCGATAGAACTGCGCGGCCTCATCACGCTGCTTTACCAGCTTTTCGATAATGCCGATACGATCCTGCTCCAAGAGAGGTACTCGAAAGCTAGCATGCTTCTCATCGGTGCGCGCTACCTCTTCCAGGTGGAAGGCATTTAGGGCTCCCCGCAGAGTATCCAGCCGTACCTGGTCCCGCTGGCGTTGAGCGTCCTTGATGTCGGTTCGCAGCCGTTCCTCAAGCGGTGATGTTTCCTGGTTGGCCATGAGTCTCTCTTCTCCTGCTCCTTGATCTGCCTTGAGTTGTCGTTGCAGCTTACTTGCTACTTGTTCGTTAAGGCATATTAAGTATGTATAGCGCTGACTTCGAACTTTCCTACTTAGCTTCGGCTTTCGGCGGCAGGTAGATACGGTACGAACCCGCCAGATATGGCACCAGGGCCCGAAGATGGTGTACCGCCGTCGGAATGAACCGCTGGAGTGGTAACCTTAAAATAGGCGTATGCGCCGCCGGACCCAAGCAGCAACATCAGCAGAATCACCAGAAAAGCTTTGCCAGCGCTGAAGCCGCTACTCTCTTCAGCTAGGTCTGTTTCCACTCCCTGCTGCCGTAGCCGTCTGGCTCGAAGCTCATCGAGACTCTGGCGTCCTCCGGCGCCATACCCGGACATCTCTGTGGCCACGCTTGAGCCGGGCCGTGGGCGGTTGGGCCTGACGCCAGGGTTGTTTTCTGCCCCAGGAAGCCGGCCATCCGGAGGACGATTGCGGGCAGCGGATGATCCACGTGGTGGCGACCACATGTCCGGAGTGCCGCGCGTGGGTGGGCGTTGACCTCTTAGTCCGCGTTCGTCTATGCGCTCGTCTTTGGCATCATATCCAGGTCGGCGCGGATCACGACCTCCGCCGCCTCGGTAGTCGCGACTTCCGCGGCCGCTGTGGCTATCGTAATCAGCATAATCCTCGCGGCCATGAGAGCGATTTCTGCCACTGCGGTCGAAGTCGCTGGATGAGCCCCGTTCGTCACCCGGGCGGCGGGCTCCGGCGCCGCCGGAGCGCCCACTGGATGAGCCCCGCCACTCGTCCTCACGCCTCGCGGGGCGCTGGCGCTCGGTCCGCTCGTAGCTGCGAGGATCAGGATCGCCCCGTCCAGTCCGTTCGCGGTCGTACGGTCGGCCGGGATTTCGCTCGCTACGATCTGGATTATCTGCGCGGCTTCCCCGTGAGGACTGGCCTGGAGTCCAGGTCTCGTCCTCCCACCCAGGCTTTCCCATCGTTTATTGCCTCCCAGGTTGTCTACTGTATGCAGCGGCTCTGGCTAGTCGCGAGAGAGTCGAGTAGAAGGTCGTCGCATCTTAGGCATACTCCATCACGGCGAGTGTACCATACTCTACAATGGCGGTGTGTGAGGCAGTACTGGTAGCAGAGAATTATGCCGGTCTACTACTCTTCATCAGGCTCTGGCGCTGGACGTCCTGGTCGAGACGGCGTCACTGACTCGACGGCGCCTACGCTAAAACCGCCGATGGTCACCGATGAGCGTCTTGGTCGCTGGACCGGTATGGCTTCCAACACCTCGATGAGTGCCTGTACTTTGTTCGCCAGTGTCTCGGGCTTGCTACCCGCTCCTGAGAGAATGATGCCATCCGCGCCAAGGCGCACCAATGCTTTGACTGTATCAGCCTCCGGCGCCTCGTTGACCATGACCAGCGCGGGGAAGCGTAGCGTCTCGAATACCCAGCGAAGCCTGACAAATTCGCTAATAGTCAGCTTATCCAGCGGCTTCGAATCTTGGGGAAGCGGAACCAAGGCTGCCTGCGCTGGCAGAACATTTTCGGCCCGCAGTAACAGTAGGCCCAAGTCGTCCCTGGGGGTTTCTACAGTCACCACCAGATCAATGTGCTCGACCTCATCGAAAACGGTGGCGGCGGGTGTCGTAGGACGCACCAGCATGAATCCGGCTCCCGCATCCGCTGCTGCGTGAAGGGCGCTCTCGGCCGCGGGACCGCCCGTATACTCAACTCCCCAGAGAGTAGCGCTGCTCTCAAGCGCGGCTTTCAGCCGGCTTATATCGGCATTGGGAACCCATCCACTGATGAGAATGCCGTCTACTCCTGCCTTGGCTACGGCCTCAGCGCTGGCGACATCTCCAGCGGTCTGCATGACAAAGACCGCAGCCGGGCGGGGTTTGCGGGCCGAGGCAGCGGCTCGACCCATGAATCCAAGACGGCTTGTGGTAGTTTGACCAACCTGCTGTAACTTCTCGATGAGCTTGCCCATCGTATACATACCCTCCATCCGAATAGTTAGTCTCTGGACCGGGGCCCCGCAAGCTACTCGTTCGCGTGGGCTTTGCTCACAATAGCCTATTATACCAGCTTGTATAGCTCGCTAGCTACACGAGCCGGCTGAGACGCTGGGAAATGACCACGAATGGCTGGCGTTCCATGTGATACCATGAGACCATGTGCAACACGGCCTTCTCCGTGAGGATAATGAAGGGTACCAGAGAGGATGCGCATACCATATGCTGGAGCCGACCATTCCTATACTACTGCCTCTCTTCGAGGAGTTACGCGGGGAGCGCGTCCTGGTTCGACCCTACCGCGAGAGCGATGCCGATGCTCTGCAGGAAGCTGTTGCCGAGTCGCGTGAGCACGTGCGTCCCTGGCTGCCGTTTGCTGACGAGCATCAGACGGTAGAGGAGAGCCGGATATTTATTCGGAGAGCTATGTCGCAGTGGTTAGTTCGTGAAAACCTCATGCTGGGACTGTTCGATTCCGAAACCGGTCGTTATATCGGCGGTACCGGGCTACATCCGCGGCAGTGGCAGCTGCGCTTCTTCGAGATTGGCTACTGGGTGCGCAAGTCCGCCGAGGGCAGAGGCTACGTCACTGAAGCGGTTAGGCTGCTTACTGATTACGCCTTTGACTCGCTGGCGGCAAATCGTATCGTGATTCGCTGCGATGCCCGGAATCTTCGGAGCGCTGCCGTGGCGCGGCGTCTGGGCTTCGTGCAGGAAGCGCTGCTACGCAACGATAGCATTGCCGAGGATGGTACAATTCGCAGCACCCTGGTCTTTGCCCTGACGCCCGATGACCCTCGTTGGTCGACAACGCCGGCCCATTGATTTACCGATTCATTGGTCGGCCGGCGGTAGCATGGGGGGTCCCATAGCGACTATGTCGCCGTACGCACCGCGGAATTCTCTGGGAAGCAGCGCAGCTATCTGGTACATGACCTGATCGGTCGCTTGCGCCACGCTGTCTCGGGTCCGCTTATCGCCCACCTGTTGAACCACAAACGGCTGGCTGTAGCGAATCGTAACGGTGGGGCGAAACTTTTTGAATGCCATCTGGGTGCCGGAAATCGCCACCGCGACCACTGGGGCTCCAGTTCGCGTGGCGAGGTATCCGGCACCGGGGTGGGCCTGTTGCAGCATACCGTTGCCGCTGCGGTGTCCCTCGGGAAAGATTACTACGATTTCACCTGCGGCCAGCAGGCGCTCACCGATGCGAATGGCCTCACGATCACCTTCACCACGGCGTACCGGGAAGGCACCATCCATCCGTATAAAGCTGCCAAACAATGGTACTCCAAAGAGTTCAATTTTTGCCATGTAGTGCGCGACTCTGGGGACACGCAATGACGCGAGTGGAATATCCAGCCAATGGATGTGGTTCATTGCCAGAATCACCGGGCCACTCTTTGGGATATTCTCTATCCCTTCGGTGCGCAAATTGACGATGAAAGGACTGATCAGTCCTACGACTAATCTGGTGAGGCCGTAGACTAATGGGGATGCTTCTGCTACCCTGGGCTCAGGTTTGGCCGCGGCCGCGTTCGCCGCCCGACTGGTGTTTAGCGTCGTCATCTATCTTGCCCCTGGTTTCGCCGCTTGGCCATGATCTCTAGGATGATCCGTACCACATCGTCGGCCTCAAGATGGTCGTTATTCAAAATGACGGCGTCGCCGGCAACTCGTGTGTGAGGAGCATCGATCGCATCACGTTGCGCGATCTCACGCTCAACAGTTGCAAGCGAGGGGCTATTTGATCCATGTATCGCTACCAGGTCGCCGTGCCTACGCTTGGCCCGCTCCAAAATGGAGGTCGTGAGGAATATCTTCAGGTCGGCCTCCGGCAGCACCACCGTGCCTATGTCCCGCCCAACCATCACCACCCCCTTCTCGTCTGCCATCTTTCGCATATGCTCAATGAGTGTTGTGCGTACAGGTTCATGGCTCGACACACCTGATACTGCCCCTTCTACTGAAGGCGTTCGCAGTTCGGGAGTAATATCTTTGCCGTCTAACAGTACGGTATACTGCCGTCCGTCCGGTGTCGCCGGCGCCCCGATCTCGATGTGTATGGCGCGTGCCAATTCCCCGAGCGCCAGCGCGTCATCGGGCGGAATCTTGTTCTGGAGTGCTGCATAGGTCAGAGTTCGGTAAAACGCCCCAGTATCTACATAAAGATAGCCCAGTTGGCGGGCAAGACGCTCACCAATGGTGCTCTTGCCAACACCGGCCGGGCCGTCGATTGCGATCTGCAGGTGAGTTCGCATGCCTCGCTTCCTCCATCATCGCCCCACATGGGCGATACCGGCACCCCAGCTAGGCACCTTTGGCCAAGTATCAGCGCTCATCACGCTCGGTGTTGCTGCGGGTACATCCTGCTCAGTATACCAACACATAGCATGGCCGCGAAAGAGGGAAGCCCGTTCTCCGTTAAATCACGGCGCCCCAGGCGTCATACATGAAGAATCGCTATAATTGCAATCTAGACTCTACGCATGTAACGGATACCCTTGAGCGGTGGCTACCAGTATTGAAATGGAGGAGACCCGCAGTGGCAAGCGGCTTCGACGGCAATACGAGAGATAAGCCAAGTGGAGTAGCCGGCCCGAGCGGTAATTCAAGCCCAGAAGCTGGCAGGAGTTTGCGCACACGAATCCTGGTAGTGAGCCTTCCACTACTTGTCATTGCGGCTATCTTGCTGTCCCTCGTGCTGTATACCGCCTCTCGCCCGTCGACCAGTGGGGGCGCATCCCATTCTTCTCCTGCGCCAACGACTACGTCCACTGGGAACCAGGCGACCCCCAAGCCAGAAGTAGTCTATCAAGCGGACTGGACGCATGGGGCAAATGGCTGGACCATGCCGGCGCACTGGCATCTGGTCGACGGATATGTCGAGAATGACGGGGGTGGGACCGAACCGCTCATGGTGCCGTACTATGTGACGTCACCTGACTACACGATTGAAGCTGATCTGACGGTGCAGAATGTACCCAACACACAGGGGTCTCCTGCCTATGGCATCGAAGGGTTGAACGGTGGTGGGCAGCTCCAGTTTATAGGGGATATCGACAGCATCCAGACGAAAATCCACCATGGCTTTTCGGAACTCTATCTCACGCACGCCGAGCCAGGCGGCCAGCCGATATCTACGCAAGATGCTGCGATAACGTACGCTACGCTGACCTTTGCCGTCCAGGTACAACGCGACAATGTAGGGTTCTGTATTGATGCCAACTGCCTATCCAATCTGAATAGCACGACACCCCTCTGGCCCATGCATATCGCTATAGAGGATCTCGGGGTGCAAATGACCCTCACCCGCCTGGTCATTACCAGCCCATAAGGGGCTAGCTGGCGCCGGCGCCCAGGCGGCAGAGATCGACCTGTTCTCACTTAGCCAGGACTCTACGCAAGGTGGCTAAGACAGCGGCGGTTGCCCGGTTGCGTTCGATGTCTTCTTTGGATAGATCCGGGCTTCTGACGGTGACTGCCTGCTCGTACTCACGCAGACGCTGTACCGCGGTGGCTCGCCCTGCCTTTCCCGCCTGCGCTTTATAACGTAGAGCAAGCTGGTTCGCCAGTTCTGCATTCCGAGCTCGTGCAGCCGCAAGCATGCCTTCAGAGTAGAAAGCGGCATAACCGTCAAAGAAGCCGGCTCGGGTAGCGAGATCTCCGAGTCTATTGCCCACACCTTCCACCAGTTCCAGCGCGCGGGCAATTCGATTCACTGCCCTCTCTAGATCGCCGTTGTCGAGGAGTAGACGGGCTTCGCTTTGGGTGGCTTCAGCCTCGCCCAGTACATCGCCCATTCCGCGATAGAGACGGTTGGCCTCGGCAACAGCGTCCTCGGCAAGTTCGGTAGCGCTATTCAGGCGGTAGCCCTCAGCGAGCCCAAGATATGTTAGCGCTTGAGCAGCGACATCCTCAGTAACGCGCAACCTGGGCAACACATCTACATGCGCATTGATAGCTTCCTCGAGAAGTCCACGCCGCAGCAGTACACGTGCGAGACCTAGGCTCGCCACTGCTTGCTCCTGCGCCAACTCGCTTGCCAGTTGCTGGGCACGGTCATATCCTGCTACTGCCGAGTCCAGATTCTCGGCATGCAGCGCGGTCTCAGACTGTCCCAGTAGCGCCTCGATCACCGGTAGCACGTCGTTCTCTCTGGGGGCGGATTCTATAGCCTCCTGTGCGTGGCCGCGGGCGGCGTCAAGTTGATTAAGAGCAAGGTCAATTGCTTCCTGTAGAAGAGCGGCGGCACTCATTGGCCCTGGTTCGCCGGACTGCTGTATTCCTCGAGCCGCAAGTTCGTGTGCCCGAGCTGCCAGTGATATGGCTTCCTCGAGGTCGCCTTGAACCAGGGCCAGGCGTCCACGTTCTATGGTTGCCTGTGACGCCAGGGCAAAGCGCAAGTGGCGCTCCAGACTTTGTGACGCCTCCTCCAGAAGTGGAGTCGCCGCGTTAGCCTGACCGCGCAATCGGGCTAGCTGGCCCAGGCCAAGCATTGCCGCTGCCTCAATCGCCGGCTGTTCGGCCTGAGCGGCAGTGCCGCGAGCCTCTGCAAACAGATCCTCTGCCTTGCGTGGCGCACCTTTGCGGCGCTGCGCCTCCGCCGATCCTATCACTGCATGCGCATACGGAACCTGGGCCTTCACGAGCTTTAGGGCTCGTGCAGCGCGGTCAAACAGAGCAATTGCCTGAGTCAACTGGCCACGACGCATCTGTACCGCGCCCAGCACTCGATTGGATTCCGCCGTCCCCAAGGCACTTCCACCAGCGCTGTACTCGCCCTCGGCGCGCTGGCCATTTGCCAGCGCTTGATCGAGTTCGCCCCGATGCAAGGCTATCTCGGCCAGTCCCAGGGTCCCATCCGCGATTCCTAGTTCATATTCTATAGTGGTTGCCAGCTGAATGGCTTCGCCAAAAAGGGTGCCAGCCTCATCCATGTTTACTTCGGCCACCGCCAATCGACCTTGACCAACCAGGGTATCTACCTCGCCAAAGCGGTCGCGGGCGCTTCGATAGAGGTCCAGCGCCTGCCGGTAGGACGCGGCGGCTTCTTTAACGCGACCACGAGCTAAAAGCATGTCCGCCATCCCGCGTTCAGCATCGGCTTCCCCATAGCGATCACCGGCATCAGCGTAGAAGGTGCGCGCTCGTGTGTAATAGTCGGTCGCCTGCTTCAGTCGCCCGCGCTGCCGTTCGATATGACCCAGAGCCAGGGCGGAGCTGGCGCGACCACTAGCGCTCGCCACCTTGTCGAATAGGCGCGAAGCCAGGAAATAGTGCTCCCATGCCAGCTCGATTTGGCCGCGTTGCCGTTCGATGTGCCCCAGAGCCAGGGTAGCTGCCGCCTCCCCTGCCGGCGCATTGGCTGCCTTATGCAGTTCAATTGCCTGCCCGTAACTCGCTACCGCCTGGTCGACTGCTCCGTTTCGCCGCTGCACCTCCGCCAGCGCGGTACGGCTCCTGGCAGCGTGCTCGTAGTCGCCTCTCTGTTTGAAAGCGGACTCTGCGATGACGAGAGCCTCGGCGGCTTGCTCCAGGCGGCCCTCCGCCAGTGCCCGCTCTCCACTATGCAGCTCCGCCAGCGCCTCTTGCGTAATGGTATCCTCTGACTGTGCCATGATCTGCCATCCTCACCTTTGCTGCCGGGTTACACATTCCTCTGGACACTGCGAACATCTAGAACTTAGTGTAGTACCACGCGGACACAAGCGTCAAAACCCGCGCCAGGCCTGCCAGCCATCGCCTGCGAGTCCCTGGTTTTCTGCTAGATTTACTCAGCTGATCAGCCGCAGTGGAGCGAGGATACGCTCACTTAGGATAACTAACCAGGAGCGCTTCGCCCAGCCTTCAAGAGACAACTCTTTGGCGTTGGTTTTATCGCATTCAAAGAGCGCTTCCATCTGGCAGGCGAGCTCTTTACTATAGATCTCGATGTTAATCTCGTAGTTACCAACTGAGCTAAGCCGGTCGAGGTTAGCGGTGCCTATGGTTGACCATTGGCCGTCGATGGTAGCGGTCTTAGCATGGATCATTGCATCTTGGTAGCAAAATATGTGAATACCTGCTCTCAGACAGTCGGTAAAGTAGCCGCGGGCCAGCCAGTCGGCTATGACGTGATTCGATCTCCACGGCACTAAAACTTGCACATCGACCCCCCGTATCACTGCTGCCTTGAGTGCATCCAGAAAGTCGTGATCTGGAACGAAATACGCATTGGTAACATAAATGTGGTGTTCGGCGCAGTCAATCGCCTCGATATACATGTCCCGAATGGGGAAAGTAAGACGGAGCGCGCTGTTGCCATGCAGATGAATGAGAGAGTCAAAATGGCGCTGGAAGCGGTGAGGAATTCGCTCGCGTCTTGATGCGGTGCGATTCCAAAAGTCTTCGAATGACTGGCCGAGGTCGGCAGCGTCAGGGCCGACTATGCGCAAATGAGTGTCACGCCACTCAGTCGCATACAGGCTGCCAATGTTATAGCCTCCAATGAATGCCACCCGACCATCTACTACCAGCAACTTACGGTGATCCAGTGCATAGCGACGTGGGTCAAAAAGATGCTGAGGACGAACTATTGCTTGATACCGGAGCTCATGAATAGGCTCAGGAAAGGACTTGAACTCGCGTGGCACCACGAGGTTGCCAAAGCTGTCCATGAGCACATATACCGGAATTCCCTCACTTGCCTTCCGGATCAGATGTTTTTTGAACTCCTGACCGATAGCGTCACCCTTCCAGATAAACGATTCAATGTATATCCGGTCCTGAGCCGCATCTATCGCGCCCAGCATGGCATCATAGAGATCGCGTCCATAACTGAAGATCTTGAGCTGATTTGGCCCGACCCGTACATCCGGCAGACGCAAATAAGGAAATCCCGTGCTGGGACGGCGGTGTCTCCGCCGCGTTGCGCGAAGTAGCAGCAATACAGCGGAGATGGCTGCCTCGAGCCCGACCAGTGTGGCGATTGCGCCAAGTAAGATGCGCCAGAGCGAGAACCTGGGGTGCAACTGCTCACCTCGCTCTTAGACTAGAGTCGTAGATACTGGTTGAACCAGCCGACAATCTCATTTAAGCGTATGACGCGTGAGCGGGGATGGCCGTTTCGCGATAGGTCATGTGTCTGCCCCTCGAAACGGATGAATTTGGTTTCGCGATCCAGGTACTTCAGCGAGATAAACAACTGCTCAGCCTCGCTGATGGGGCAGCGCAGGTCATTCTCACTATGCAAAATAAGGAGCGGTGTATGGATATCGGCGACATAGGTAACTGGCGAGTGCTTCATGAGTTCTTCCAGGTTTTCCCAGGGAGTCGCGCCGACGTCGTCAACTGCCAATTGCCAGCCAATATCGCTGGTGCCGAAGAAGGAGGCGAAGTTGACTACACTCCGCATGGTCACCGCGGCCTTGAAGCGATCGGTGTGGCCGACTATCCAGTTGGTCATGTATCCGCCATAGCTGCCGCCGGCTACGCCCAGCCGGCTCGAGTCGATAGCTTCTTCGGCAATAGCAGCGTCCAGCCCCGCCAGGATATCCTCGTAGTCTTTGCCGCCCCAGTCCAGTTGAACCGCGCCTGAGAAGTCACGACCATATCCGGTGCTTCCGCGTGGATTACTGTACACAATCTCATAGCCCTGAGCCGCCAGGAGCTGGAACTCATGGAAGAAGCTATTACCATACATCCCTGTTGGTCCTCCATGAATCTGCAAGATAGTGGGTAAAGGCTCGGTAGGGCCAGCCTGTGCGGGCCTCATCACCCATCCCTGCAATTCCCAACCGTCAGCACCATGGAAACTGAATTCTCGAGGTACGGCAAGCTCGATCTCCTCCAGCATTGGGGCGTTGATTGCCGTGAGCCGATTGGCCTCCGCACCGAGGCTGGAGGTGGGCTTCCCTCCGCGGGCTGGTGCTACATAAAGATCGCCTGGTATAGCTGGTGTGCTGATGCCAAGTGCCATTACTCCGCCAGAGGCATCGAGCGAGAAACCGTAGACGCGGCAGTTCCCGGCACTGACGGTGCGCGGCGGCAGAGCGGCTTCGGGCTGTAGGGCATACACATGGGTATCGCCTCGTAAAGATCCGAGAAAGTAGATCTCGCCATCGCTAGACCAGACCAGATGAGCATCACTGTGTGCGGTGCGACAATCGTCCATGCAGGTATCCTGGCAGGTGGCTACGAAATCAGCGGTGTGTTGGCGCTTGTTGCTGCCTGGTTGTGCCGCAATGGTATGCAGATCGGTGTGGCCGTTGCCATGACGTCGCGGCGAAGCGAGATATGCAATCATTTTGCCGTCAGGTGACCAGGTGGGAGACGCGCATCCCAGCGTCTCGTCGGTAAGCCGTTCACACGAGCCAGAACTGAGATCGAGCAGCCAAACCGCATCGGCTGGCCATTGCCAACGCTGATCACTGCGATCCGCGGTGAAAGCAATTCGGCGGCCGTCGGGTGACCAGGCCGCACCGCCGTCATTCCAGTCTCCATCGGTTAGTTGTCGTGGCGCCCCACCGGAGAGTGGAATGGTAAAGAGGTGCGAGCGCAAGTCATAGATGAATCCTTTGCCATCGAAGCGATAGGTCATCTCTGTTATCGTGTGTACCCGTGGTAAGGTTCTGTCCTGAAGAGCGGCGAGCTCAACCTCGGGATCCTCCGCCTCGCCGGTCGGAGCAGCAAAGAGAATGGTCGAGCCATCCGGCGACCAGACCGGTGTGCCGGCGCCATGGCGCATAAAGGTAAGTTGTCGCGCTTCGCCACCGCTGGCGGAGATGACATAGATCTGGGGCTTCCCTACCCCGAGTGCCAATTCCGCCTCGGAAGTCGGCCTGGTTCCAGGGGTCGGCGCGCGCAGAAAGGCTAGGTAGCTTCCGTCGGGAGACCAGCGTGGCCGGCTATCCTGACGGCCACTGGTAAACGAACTTGGTGGGCCGCCGGCAGTCGGCTCCATCCAGATTGAGCGATGGTATTGGTAGGTCTCGCGGTCAATCTCCATCAATACATAAGCTACCTGAGTTCCATTCGGCGAGATCTGTGGATCCTCCGCCAGCTTGATGGAGTACAGATCTTCAGACGTGATTGGTCGCGGCATGGCGGCTAATCCTCCGATGTTTCAGCGACGGGACGTTCATAGTTGCGATTCAATTCGTGCAGTACCGCTCCGCGCACATGCCACATCTGGGGAGTGAATGTGTGATACTCGCCGTCACAGACAGGAATCGCCGCTTTGCATTTGAGATGGTGGCGTAGGCGAAAGCGCAGTTGGTCACCATGAACGTCAACCCAGATGTGGCGCCGGGTAAAGCCGGCGCCCCACTTAAACAATATACCGGAATCGTATTCCTCGAACCACCCGCGTCCCTGGAGCGCTTGCCGATTTAACGTCTGCAGCATCTCGCCAATGCCGCTCTCCCGGATTACCCGCTTGGCATTCTCGCGAGTCGCATGGCGTTCAAGCTCATCTACTTGATCAACTTGATCTATGAGTCCATCACCGGCTTTTGAGATTTCGAACGGTGACTGATTCCGTTGCCTATACTCTGCCATTGACCATCCTGTCTTTCATGTGGCGCTTTAGACTCTTACAGAGCATACCTGTGCCCACCAAGTGCCTAGAGGTGTTTGATGCCTATCTAACCCCAGACCTATATTATACTCTCTACCAGCGCCTGGTCTGAAAAACAGCTCTTAACTACGAGGAGGGCATGACCCGGGTCCACCTAGTTGTCACTGGCGCGCCGGTCCACATAGTAGCCGCTGCCCGAGCTAGATTTCGCCTTCGATTTGACCTGAGCGGCAATCCGGCTGACTTCTTCCATGCTAATGATAGACCGGTGAACGTTGGTCACGACTCCGATAGAGATGCCGCTTAGAGGGTGCGTCTGTATCTGTCCCTGGCGGTCACGTGCGATCAGGGTACCGCGTTTGCGATCCTCAGGAGTAAAGAGTGCTCTGCTTTCGGTTTCCCACGAATCAATGAGCGCGCGACAGAGGCGGTCCACTTTATCAGGAGTAGTAATAATGAGAAAGTCATCGCCGCCGATGTGACCGACGAAGTCGCTGATGTTGCCTTCTTCACGTACACAGTCAGTGACTACTCTAGCAAGCAGACGAATCAATTCGTTACCGCGTAGAAACCCATACACGTCGTTGTAAGCTTTAAACGTGTTGATGTCGAGATAGAGTATCGACCATGGAGCCGACGACCTAAGTTGGTGTTCGATGGCGCGTTCAATGCGTAATCCAGAAGGAAGACCGGTGAGCGGGGAGAGCAGGCTTTCGCGGACATGGCGCAGCTGGGTGCGAATTCGGGCAATCAGTTCTTCGGTATGGAACGGTTTAGTTAGGTAGTCGTCTACATCATAGGCAAAGGCACGAACCTTATCAGCGGTGTCGTGCCTGGCGCTTAGCATTACCACTGGAATGTGAGCAGTCTTCGCAGTATTGCGAAGCTGCTCGACGACTTCAAATCCATCGATACCAGGGAGCATAATATCCAGTAGCAGGAGCTGTGGAACCTCGCGTAGCGCAAAGCGCAGTGCCTCCTCGCCGCTTGGCACCACCACCACCGAGTACCCTTCGGTTTCCAGGGTGTTTTGTAACAGACGTCCCAGTATAAGGTCATCTTCAACTACCAAAATAGTCGGAGACGGGGCCTCGAATGCTGGGGCGAGGGCTACGACATCCATCACCGTTCTCCCATTAATCATTTGGAGTAGTACCGGATGTACCGGCCGGAATCGGCATGGGGCATACCTATTCCGAAGAGCTTGTGCTGTAACAAGCTATTAGTTTCCAGAAATGTGCTTGACACTACTATATATGGTTTGATATAGCTCGTAAAGCTATATCATCGAACAGGCGCCCCTGCTCGCACTCCACCGCACTTTTCCGCCCCAGGCGCTGCCCGCTCCGTTTGGACCGCCACCGTATCTCGCGCTTGAGCGCTGCCGCTAAGTCGCCCAAGACCGCTGGCGCGAGGTCTTGGTCACCATCATACAGTAAATGCGCCTGAAAGTCGCCAGAAAGCGCCCCTTGTACTAGTTCCTCCATACTGCGAAGTACTACCCACCGTGGCGAGTGGCCGACTCTCCAGACAATCACCCGCACGTCAAAGGCCAAGAGCAACTTGCGGCGCAACTCGTAGCTGTCGCCCTCTTCATGCAGCGTATCCCAGGCCGTCGAACAATCCAGCGCTGGTGTATCTGGGTGCCTCTTTGGAGCAAGAAAATGCAGCAACTCCATCCCTAACTACCAGCTGACTTGTTGGCGAGAAGCCTCTTGCTGTAGGAGAGTTTGGCGATGTTGCACCACGAATTATGCTCACTGCTGGAATTGTCCAGAGTTTTGTCCAGGGTTGCACTCGAACTGGTACACCGAGCGTACTATGCTCCTGATGGGGAGCATAGTGCTCCTGTGCTTTCCTGTTCTTGGCAGCCGATATCGTATGCTGCGTAGATGAGGAATCGGCACGAGCTACCGTAGCGATGGACCACTCAGCGCCAGCGCTCTGTTGTCTTATCTGCTGCCTAAGACCAGCAGGGAGATACACCGCATGTCAGACCCCCAGCAACTTCATTCCTCATGGTGGAGTGGGTCAAACACACTACCGATGCGCTATCGTCGGTATTCCTCTGGACCACGCCCAGACACGTCGGTTTCTCAGAGCTCGCCGCCCGTTCGCCCGACAACATGGCGCCGTCGGTATCAGAATCTCCAGCCTCTGGCACACGGAGGCATGGCCCAGGTCTATCGCGCCTTTGATAGGAAGCTGGACCGACAGATCGCGTTGAAGGTCCTCCCTAGAGAATTCAGCGCTGACCCGGTGATGCTTGAGCGCTTTCGCCTGGAAACGCTACGGATGCAGGCCCTGCAGCATCCCCACATCGTGCCAATACTGGATTGCGGTCTCTACCGCGATCGGTTCTTTTTCTCGATGCCCTTGTACCCAACTACCTTGCAGCAGCAGGTGCGCCAGAATGGTATGCCTCCCCTCTCCGTCACCGTCCGCCTAATTGAGCAGCTTGCTGCCGCGTTGGACTGTGCCCACAGCCAGGGAGTTGTTCACCGAGACATCAAGCCCACCAATATTCTGCTTGATCATAGTGGACTAGCCTATCTCGCGGACTTTGGCATCTCGAAGTCCACCTCCCGGGCAGAGTCCAGGCTCAAGACGGGAATTCTCATCCGTGAGATGGAATACGAGGAAGAGCAAACCTCCTTGCTCTTTGCGACTCCTGACTATTGCGCTCCTGAACACCTGATGGGACACGCGGTCGATGCGCGCACCGATGTCTTTGGTCTTGCTCTAGTTCTCTATGAATTGGTCACCGGGCACAAGCCCTATTGCCATGACGATGATCCCGATCCAATCCAGCTGACTCGGGAACAGTATGCCAACCTCTTATATGGCCGTATACAACACGAGCGCCCCATACGTCCGTCGCAGCTCGTGCAATTGCCGACGCGTCTGATGGCTAAGAACGTGGATGCGACCATTCTACGCGCGTTGGATCCACAACCCCACCAGCGCTATGGCAGTGCTGGCCTACTAGCAGCGGCGTTGGGTGCAGCACTCACCGCTGGGTGACACGTGCCGATGTAGACCAGCGGGCTGATGGTGCGCTTTCGGGCGAGTTCGTGCAAACCGTGGAGTGTGTCAACCCAGGGCACGGGGTGCCCACCAAGCCGACATCAAGAGTCGTATGCATTCCGTCCGCGCGAGCCTACGGATGGCACCAAGTGAGAGGACAGACCAATGAACATTTTGGCGTGGATCATTATCGGCGGTATTGCTGGCTTGCTAGCCAGTTTGATCGTACGGGGCACGGGACTGGGGATCATCGGCGACATCATCGTCGGGATCATTGGCGCAGTCGTCGGCAGTTTCCTCCTGACGCTTGTGCTCCCCGGCACCTTTTCGTTCACAGGATTTAACTGGGGCAGCCTGATAATCGCGTTCATAGGAGCCGTCATCCTCCTGTTTATTGTACGCCTGGTTCGGGGCGGGTCGGCGTCAGCCAGGACGTAATAAGACCCAGGTACCCTTGTGAAGGAGCGCCCGCTCGTCTGTGCGAGCGGACTACGAAGAGGAGTAGCACTATGGAACCCATGGAATATCGCCAACCCATCCAGCGTGGCCCAGCCATCCAACCCGTCGAACCAGTGTACCAGGTGGAGCGCGTCGAGCGCCCCACACCGCTCCAGTCACAGTCGGCAGGTAGCCAGGTCTGGACTTCCTATCGCATGCCGCAGATCGTCTACCTTGTCGCCGGCATCATCGACACCTTGCTCGTCATTCGTCTGGTCTTGAAGCTGTTGGCCGCCAATCCTGCTGCCGGCTTCACCACCTTGATCTATGGGGTGACCAACCCATTCGTCGCGCTCTTCGAGGGCGTGTTTTCCAATGCACAGAGCCAGGGCAATGTGCTCGACCTGGCTGCGCTGCTCGCCATCATCGTCTATGGGTTGCTGGCCTGGGGAATCGTGCGCGGACTCGAGATACTACAGCGGCGCCGGTCGTAGACAGTTGCACATGAGTACGCAGGTGGCAAGCATGGACTGGAACCCGGACGTCTTGAACGGCACCCAGGTGGGTTCCTGTATACTGGAAGATCTCTTGAGCATCGGCAGCATGGGAGCGGTCTTCCTGGCCCGCCAGGAACGTCCCCGTCGCTCTGTGGCCGTCAAAGTCATTTTTCGGCACCTCGCCGGTGATGCCGAGTCTTGGCACC
>JBKQTH010000052.1:0-10078 GCA_052143275.1 Ktedonobacterales bacterium
TCGGAGGAGTGCAAGCCCGCTTGGATGTGTCGGCGCTCGTCGTCGTCGAGCGGGCGGATAAACAGAGGTGCTTTCATGCACTCCACGATACCACATCGTCAACAGCCTTTCGTGAATGAGCACTAGGAAGCCATACCAGGTTCAAGCGGGCGTGATATGATGCTCATCACCGAACAGCGTCGACCTCCCGGAAAGGAGACAGCCGTGTCTACCTATGACTCTCTTGATCCGAGTACCTGGCCAAAGGAGACGCCGGAGCCGGCCATTTCAGGCACTCCCGTCCATGTGTTGTTCGTCATCGACTCGTCGGGCTCAATGGAGCCGAAGGCCACTGATGTACGCGGCGGCTTTAACAGTTATGTGTCTACGCTACGTGAGGACACACAGAGTACGTACCGGCTCACCGCCGTGACCTTCGATACCCAGGTGAAGACACTCTTTACCGATGTGCCTCTCGCCGAGGTACCTCAGCTGGACGCGTCGAATTACCGGCCTGGCGGCAATACCGCGCTCTACGATGCGCTAGGCGTGAGCCTGGACGAGCTCACCAGCGCTATCCACCGGGAAGACCACCCCTACGGCACCGACCGGGCGCTGGTCATCGTCATGACCGACGGACTGGAGAACTCTTCTCGCCGCTTTACCAAGCAGCAGGTGAGCGATAGGATCAAGAGTCGCGAAGCGGCAGGTAACTGGACATTCGTCTATCTGGGAGCGGATCAGGATGCATGGGCCGCCTCGGAGGGTCTGGGTTTCGCCCCCGGCAATGTTCAAGCGTACGCGGCGCGTGCTACCCCGGCAATGTTCCGCAGGGTCGCGCAGAGCACTATGAGGTTCAGTGCCAGCATGGCTCCACAGAGCCGTGATTTCGGTGAGACGCTCAATCAGCCCGACCGCGCCGATGCCAATCCACCAGCAGATGCCGATCCGAAGGATAAGCCATAACTACCGTTTGAGCAGTGGCAGATCCTCGCAAACGTTGCCGGTGCCGAGTGGCAACCAGCCGCTCAGCACCGTGCTCGCGGCCGAACTCGCACAGTGGCGCCGCTACAGCGTCCGGGCTTCCGGGTGACTGGAGTGAGGGTTCGAATCCCGCTCGCCTTGAGATTACCTCCGATAATTCAGCGTTTTTCTTTGCCCAAAGACACAATGTCCTCTGTGTGAACTGCTAGGGCTCGTGCGTTGCGACCTCGCAGTAATCGTCGCTGGGCCGCTTAGAAGCGTGAAACGAACTCCGCTGCCCTGATCGCTGCGGCCATGTTGGTTTAGTGGCAAATACCTCATATGTACGCACAAGCGGACACCAATTTGCATACCTCCTATTGCTACCTGCATGGGTGTCCGTGCGGTTTTTGGGGAGACTCTGTTCGCGAATGCCGTTGCTCGTCCGCGGCCGTTGGCCGCTACCAGAGGCGTCTCAGCGGCCCGCTATTGGACCGTATCGATCTCGTATCCATTTGGCGTTCTGATTACTGTTGTCGCCATATGTGCGGTGCTATGCCGTCTCTTGTTTCCTGTTTGGGGCGAGAGTAGAATGGTGGCCAGGCAGACAGAGACGAGACGGTAGGGAGGAAAGCCATGCAGAAATGGGAGTACATGCAGGTCATACGGATTGATACACCGCCGACTACCCAATGGACCATCAATGATCAAAGCGTAGGAGTTCCTTCATTTATAGGATTGCTCAATCAGATGGGTAATGATGGCTGGGAACTTGTAGGATTCACAGGGACCACCACAACGTTTGCGTTTGGAAGCACTTCCGGAACTGCCAGAGAATATATCTTGAAGCGCCCCCTGCCGTAGGAGGTCCACCAATGGCGAAATTTTGCTACCTTACTGGCAGAGTTGGTCGTAGTAGAGGAGGACTGGAGTACGAGATTTCCCATCTGGACTCGTGAAGCAGCCGCTATCATCTTCATTGTCATCCTCGTAGCAGCAATACTGTTCCTGACGGGTCTCCTGACGGGTCCTCACGTCTATAATAACTGCGGCCCTTTCACGCCCTCGCCCACGCACCATGCATGCTAGAATGCCGAAGATATGACGTGCTCTGCACGCCTTCACTCCGTGAACTCGAACCACGCATCATTTTGAGAGATCACTACCGGCGTGGCTTTGTCTACCTACCTCGCGCTGAAGCACAGGGGCCATCCTTGCAAGTGTGCTGCCATTGCGGCATTGGTCCAGATGGTTGCTAAAGCAAGGGAGCGATACTAGGGTTCATAGGGTCGCCTAGGGTCTACACTATGAATATATAATTGATATACATAAGCTTGCCTTTTAACCAATAGCAGGCAGCCGTCGTAGGTAGAGTAGACAGAAAGAGCTCGAGAGCGCATCCTTCTGGACATGAACACACCAGAAATGGAAGTGCTTCGAGCCTTCCGACATCAAGTGTACACGCTTTTTGGCTGTCGGCGCGATGCCCTCTTTGAGGCGGTCGACGCCGTCCTGAGCGCGCCGACCTTGGAGACGCCCGCGCACCTGAGTCTGACTCCGATGTGCCAACGCGGGTGGGGCAGTCTCTACGATGCCCTCAACGCTGGGACCATGGATCGGGTGCGGCTCGAACGGCTGGTCGCTTCGTACCCACTGGAACCGCAGACCAGCTGGTTTGCCGTTGACGCGAGTGTCTGGCCCCGCTGTGATGCCGAAACCAGCCCCGATCGAGGCTACTATCACCACCCCTACCGGCATTCCCACGGGCAACCCATTGTGGCGGGTTGGAACTACTCCTGGCTGGTGCAGGTTCCTCGGCGCTGCTCCAGTTGGACGGCGCCTCTGCGTGTCCAGCGCATCATCCCTGGGGAGAACGTCAACGTCGTGGCCGCTGAGCAGATCCGCTCCTGGCTGGAGCAGATGGATCCGCCTGCCAGCACGCCGATCTTCACCTTCTACGCCGACCCCACCGCTCAACCCCACACGGGGCGACCACGGCGGCATGGGACGAAGTTTGTCTGTGACGATCCGGCGACGTGGGCGGCGCCGACGGACACGTGGACCGTGACCGATCCTGCCTACGGGCAGATCTTCCTGCAGACCTGGACCGGGCTGCATGCGAACCCGCAAAACCATGCGACGCGGGGGACACGCCAGCCCCGGCCGGTCATCCGTGGAACGCTCATCCGGCTCGAGGTCGAACGCCTGCCGCGCCCCACGAAGGCTCCAACCCCGCTCTGGTTTTGGTGGTCTGGACCCACTCCTCCTGATTTGTCCGAGGTCTGGCACGCCTACATCGCTCGTTTCTCGATTGAGCACACCTTCCGCTTTTTCAAGCAGACGCTGCGATGGACGACGCCCCGCCTCCGCTCACCGAGTGCTGCCGACCGGTGGACCTGGCTGCTCATTCTGGCCTACGTGCAGCTCCGTTTGGCGCGTGATGCGGCCGTTGACGTGCGCTTACCCTGGCAACCACCACTGCCTGCCGAGCGCCGCACGCCCGCACGGGTCCGGCGTGGCTTTTCGCACCTGCTCCTGCACCTGGGCAGCCCCGCGAGCGTGCCAAAACCCTGCGGACGCTCGCCAGGTCGCCCCAGAGGCAAGCGCTCTCTGCCTGCCCAACGCTTCCCGGCGGTCAAATTGACCTTCTAATCCACGTCTCGGTTCACCCGTTCGATTTCCTACCGGCACCTATCCACGTTGCCGGTTATTTCCTATTGGTTAAAGTGTAAGCTTACCTGCCTCGATACCCTTAGGGCCTGGCACACTATCGCTCAGTGACCCTTGCCTAAGTGGTGTATGACTTGCTCCGGATTCCTGTGCCTGCGCTACGTTGTGCGGCGTGTTGGCTCACGTCTGCTCTATCCCGTTTCGCCGTCTCTGCATCCGCCTTGGCAATTACGGTTGTCCCAGGATGGCTTCGTGAAAGCCCGGTGGGAGTGGTGCGGGACGCGCGACCGTACTGGTCAAGGCAATGTGCTCACCCCGCACGGAGGCTTCCTCCACCGCCAGCATGGCATCCAGCACATAGGCGGCGAGATCCCCGCTGGCGCGGTGTGGTCGTCCCGCCTGGCGGGCATAGATGAGTTCCGCGACGCCGATGCCTCGGCTGTTCGTAGCGAAGCCACGCGTCAAAGACATCATCTGCCACTCTGACTCGCCGGCCCGGCGCAGGCGGACGGGCCCACCAAACGTGTTAGGGTCGGGCACGCTGAGCGTGCCCTGCGTACCATAGATCTCGATGTGCGGCACCTCGGCAGCCCACACGTCGAAGCTTGTGACCAGCGTGGCGATAGCGCCGCTAGCGAAATCGAGCACAGCCGCCAGGTGAGTTGGTGTTTCGCCTATAACGCGCGTTTCTGATGACTGATACGCGGGGCAGGCTGTTGAACAACGAATATCGACCGCATGCTTAGCGCCAGAGCTGCAGAAGGCGCTCAGCCTCTCCCGCCAGATCGTGCACAATATCCGCGGCTGACTCGATCTTCTTCACCCCGCCGACAGATTCCCCTGCCCACAGCGACATGGCTTCAATCGCTCCTGTGTAGCCCTTGTGGACGCTGACCGGGTCGAAACGCTCAACAGGAAACCGTCGGCCCGACCAATAGCTCACCCCCTCACCGACGACCTCCCCCTGGAAGGCCTCGACGGCTTGCAGAGACGAGCGCAGAACCCGATGAGGCGCGTCCGGCCAGTGGGCGCGAAATGCCTCGGTGTAGACCGTATCCTGCGGCCGCGCTGCGATGAGGGCACTAACATAGAGGGGGTGAGCCTCTGCTTCTTCCGCTGCGACGAAACGCGTGCCGACCCGCACCCCGTCTGCTCCCGCAGCCAACGCCGCCGCCATGGCACGGCCGTTCCCAATCCCTCCCGCCGCGAGCACCGGCACGTCGACAGCGTCCAAGACTTCGCTCAGCAGTGCCAGCATCCCGATCCGACCGCGCACATGGCCGCCGGCCTCAATACCCTGGGCGATGATGAAGTCACAGCCGGCCGCGACCGCGCTCGCGGCTTCCTCCTTCGAACCGACCTGCCAGCTGGCCAACGCGCCATGACGGTGGACAGTCTCCACCAGCGCAGCATCGGGGTTGGTATAGAAGAAGTCGACGACCCGCACCTTAGCGGCTGCAGCGGCAACACATTCCTGCGCCTGATTGGGATCGACGAAAAGCATGATGAAGTTGGCTCCAATGCACCCCCCTGTCTGCTGCCGCAGACGTTCGAGCCCGTCGGCGATGAGAGCCGGCGGTAGCCCAGTCACCGACACCATGCCGAGCCCGCCGGCGTCTGCCACGGCCGCTGCCAACCGAGGGCTCGCCAATACCCCCAACCCCGCTTGCTGTATCGGTACTGTGCATCCGACAAGTTCTGTGAATCTGGTGTTAAGCATGATGCCACCCTTTTTACCTCAACATGGACAGGCCAGATTGAGCAGCTCATTTCTCCATCAACGCGGGCAATTTCACCCCTTTGAAGGTGATCTTCTTCCGATTTGCAACGACACTGCGCGTCTACTGCTTCGAAGTCAGCAAATCGGAGAAGTTTCTGCGTGTTTCGACAGTTCTTCGCTCGCTCATGAGCTACTCGAAGTGTAGTCGAGATCGCACCTTCTTTGCATCATAGCTCACATGGAGATAGGCAAAAAGAACGCTTGGAGAAAATAAGCACTGCGCATGGAGAGAGCAGAGAAGGCTGCGGCAGAAAAGGAGAGGCAGCGAACCACTGGGGCTTTCCGCGAGCGGCAACAAGCTCGGTTAGTGTCTGTCCACACCTCTTTCGACGGCCCACAACACGATCTGTGTACGCGAAGTAAAGCCAAGCTTGTGCAGGATGTTGTTGACGTGAGTCTCAACGGTTATTTTGGCCACAACCAGTGCCTCGGCAATCTCGCGGTTGGACTTTCCTTGCGCTATCAGCGCCACCACTTCGAGTTCACGCTCTGTGAGCCTACCAAAGGCCTGTTTGGCAGCGCGTTTCGCAGCGATCGGTTTTTCTCTGGGAAGCGTGGCCAGCGCGGTCTGCAAGAACTGATCGTGCAGGAAGCCATCGTCAATCGTGCTTGCCAGGGATGCGATCCCTTGTCGCGCCGAGCTAAAGTGGTGCTGGGCCAGGTCTTCCTGCTTCAGGTGTCGATGCGCGTATCCTGCTGCACAATGAATGCGCCAGAGCAGTGTCTGTTCCTGCCGCTGGAGCGCACCACGCTCTGCTTCACTCAAGGCTGCTATCGCTTCTTCCGTGCGCCGCAAGGCAACCAGGGCCTCACCTTTCAGTTTCAGCAGCCAGGGGATCGGCTGCTTCGTGCTGTCAGCACCGGGGGCAGTGACGAGCAGAGTGTCGGCGATATCCAGGGCTCTGTCGGGGTGCCCTTGCGCGAGAGCCAGTTCCCCCCTGACCCAGAAGAGCCGTCGCTCTGGCGAGGTCCGTGGACGCTGCGTGCGAGGGAGAGATGCTTCCAGGAGTGCTTCGGCTCCCGAGCGTTCGTTTCTCAGCAGGTACGCCAGGGCCAGGTAGGCTGTGATGTTGCCCGTCCACCACGTAGAGCCTACATGCGATGCGAGCGCCAGCCCGGCCTTGAGTGTCTGGATCGCCGAGGGGGCGTCGAGCAGAAGGACAGAGAGACGCCCCAGGACGAAAGAGGCCCCGGCCATCCACTGCTGGTGTTGGATCTCGGTGGCAAGACGTAACGCCTCTTGCGCGTGCGCAAGCGCGGTGCCATATTCGCCAAAGGAGGTCAGCAGCATACCCGACACGAACTCGCCATAGGCCTGTCCGGCCGGTGAGTCGATCCGGCGAGCCAGCTGGATCGACTCTGTGGTGTCTCGCAAGCACTCATCACGTGTCAAGAGCGCACTCAGCGTCGTCTCTGCCAGGTTCGGCCCCGCATAGACCGCGCGGGAGGTGAGGCTGGAAACTAGGCTTTGCGTATGGTTCAATGCCCGGAACAGGTCGATCGCTCGCCCAAATTCGTTGACCGAGGTGATAAGGTCATTGTGCAGCCCATGCGCCTGCCCGAGCAGATCAAGCGTTTCAGCCATCCCCTGCGTATCCTCGATGGTCTCAAAGAGGGCAAGTGCCTCCCGGTGGGCTTGTAGACCTTCGTCAGGTTGTCCAGTATTGACGAGCCAGTTCCCCAGCCGATTCAGGCTCCGTGCCTGCAGAGCAGGATCGCCGAGCGTGGACGCGAGGGTGAGAGCATCGCGGAACCACGATCCGGCCTGCGTGTAGTCGCGGCTTGCCCATAAAAAGCCGAGCGCAAGGAGGCACTGCCATTCTATCAGGCGATCCTGCGACGCTTCGGCGATGCGCAAGGCCTGTGTATAGTCACAACGAGCCTGCTCAAACTCACCCAGCATCTCATAGGACTGCCCTCGTAATTGGTAGATGGTTGCTACTGGCTTCATCTTCATCTGCGACGCGGCATCGAGCGCCTGCGTGAAGTGCTCGACGGCGGCGCGTGGTGCGTACAGGTGGAGCGTCCTTTCTCCAGCACGTTGCCCATACTCCACGGCCTTTGACCAGACGTCTGCTTTGTAGAAATGATACGCGAGGTCGACAAGCTGTGCATCCAACATCGAGGAGAGGAGGGCGCGCTGCTCGATCGTCTCAGCGATGCTACGGTGCAATGTTCTGCGTTCGCCTGTCAGTAGTTCTGAGTAGACAGCCTGTCGTGTGAGCGCATGACGGAAAGTGAACTGGTCGGTGGCTTCTTCCACCACCAATTGAGCTGCCACCAATTCTTTCATCAATGCGAGCAGCTGGGATTCGTCGGCATGCATGACCTGCTGCAATGTGGTGAGGTCGAAGCGCCTTCCCGCCACAGCCGCCAGGGTCAAGACCTGCGTGGCCGGAACACTCAACTGCTTTGTACGTTGGTAGACAGCATCATGCACGCTGCGTGGAATGGATGGAGAGAGAGAGTGCGTTCCGAAGAGCAGCGTGCGCTCCCACACTCCCTCTCTGTCGGTGATCTCACCGGTTGCGATCAGCGATTTCAGCACCTCCTCAATGAAGAATGGGTTTCCCTCTGTCAGCTGGTACAGGCTGTCGAGCAGTCCGATGTGCACTGCCTGGTGCATGGCAAAGATCGCCTGGAGCATCGCATCGACGTGGGCGCGGTCGAGCCGTTGCAAGGAACAGTCCTGGCACAGGTGTTCCCGGTCAAATTCCGCCAGGCAATGCCTCAACTCAGCCGACTCTTCATCGCTGCGGTAGGTCAGCACAAACAGGATGGGCAGGCGAGTAGAGCTTCGTGCCAGGTACAGCAGGAGTTCGAGGCTGGTCTCGTCGCTCCAGTGGAGATCCTCGAGAATGCACAGCAGCGGTTGGTGCGTGGCCCGCTCGGTAAAAAAGTGCAGCAACAGGGCAAATAGACGGCGTTGCTCCTGTTGTGGATCAAGAGAGGACGCTACGATGAGAGGGGGATGCTCGGGTAGGAGAGGCGTCGCATCGGGGAGAACCTGAGAGAGTTCCTGCGCAAACGGAAGCAGGCCATGATGTCTCGTCAGAGGGGATACACCGGAAAAGTACGAACGCAACAGATCAAGGAAAGGGGCGTAGGGAAACGTTCGATCTGCCTGAAAGCAGTTCCCTTGCAGGGGCAAAAAGCCCTGACTGACGGCATGCGTTTTCACCTCGGCTACCAAGCGCGATTTGCCGACGCCTGCTTCCCCGCTGAGCAGGGCAACCTGCCCTTTGCCACTTTTCGCCTGATCAAGAAGCAGGTGAAAGGCGGCTAGCTCGGCTGTGCGCCCAATCAAGATCGGGCAAACGACAGGTGTATTGAACGGTGTCGTCATGCATGTCCCTGCCTTTCACGCGCGTGAGACAGCGCCTTGTAACAATTCAGCCACACTGGCCCTATTAGTGTAGCACTCGAGCATGACGCTCGAAGAACGCCTTGCCGAATTGGAAGCCGAGAACGCCGCGATGCGCGAGCAAGTGCGGGTAGTACCGCTGCTGCGTGAGCAGATCGTGCTGCTGGTCAGCCGGGTGCAGGAACTGGAAGGTCGGCTGGCCAAAGACAGTCACAACAGTAGTAAACCACCGTCGAGCGACGGACTGGCCCGTAAGACCAAGAGTCTGCGCCGGTGCGGCTGCTCGTCACCGACCAACGTGCTCCCATGGCGCCGCGGTCGCCCCGTTGCGGGTTGCGTGGTCGGGTCCGCAGAGAAACACCGGCCGGCGCGCAGGCGCACGAGGAGACCGACCGGCAGATTCGCCAAGGCAAGGCGGAGTTGGACCGCATCGTAGCCCGCATCGAAGGTGAAAATCGGCCGCTGGTGAGCGAACCAGCCTGCCCAAGCCAGGAGCGGATCTGCTCGGCGGCGACCAGATTCACGTTCTCCCCAGGGATGATGCGCCGCACGCGCAGAGGCGCCGTCCAACGGGAGCAGCGTAGCGGCACCTGCGCCAGCCAGGAGGAGTTCCAACCCGCCACAATGGGCTGCCCATGAGCATGGCGGTAGGGATGGTGGTAAAAGCCCCGCTGCGGACGGGTTTGCGCGTCACAGCGCGGCCAGACACTCGCGTCCACGGCAAACCACGTGGTCTGCGCTTCCAGGGAGTGCGAAGCGACCAGCCGTTCGAGCCGCATCAGATCCATGGTTCCGGCGTTACGAGCATCGTAGAGACTGCCCCAACCACGCTGGCACTGAGGTGCCAGGCTCAGATGCGCTGGCGTTTCCAGGGTCGGTGCGCTCAACACCGCGTCGAGCACCTCGAACAGGGCGTCGCGTCGACATCCCAATAACGTCTATACTTGCTGGCGGAAGGCTCGGAGCGCTTCCCATGCTGGTGTGTTCATGTCCAGAAGGATGCGCTCTCGAGCTCTTCCTGTCTACTCCACCTGGAGCGGCTACCTGCTCTTGGTTAAAGTGTAAGATAAGAAAATATATCAAATCGTTTGTGAAGGTCCCAACCCTAGGAGACCCTAGTAACCCTAGTAAGCTCAACAGTTCTGGAGGGACCAGCGGTCCCGCCTGGAGCGCCGGAGGTGGCCCCCGCCCCCCCCATCCAGATTGACGTGCCGCGGGTGGAGTACCAAAAGCTTACGGGCCGGAGGCCAGGCGAGCGTTCCGAACTCGTGCGGGCACGGGTAATAGCGGCCCGGGAACGCCAGTTCCGGCGTTTTGCCGAG
>JBKQTH010000053.1:0-10947 GCA_052143275.1 Ktedonobacterales bacterium
CTTTGAAACCACGGGGCATCCGCGCTGAACACTCAGTGATCATAGATGATAGACAGAGGATTTGCCGTTGTCGAAGCCAGCATCAGATAGCGGGCCGAAAGAATGAGGGAGTAAGAGAGAAGATGTCTGCAAACCCAGGACCTGGACAACCCGAGACCCCAGTACAGCTTCCGCAGCGTGCGCTAGAACGCCTGCAACAGACCCGCGAACCCTCCGGCAAGCGCCTTTTTACCAGCGACCTCTCCGTCAATGAATTCCTGCTGGTAAAGGAGGCAGGCTTCGATCCGGTTGGACTGGTTGTTGGTACCTCGATCTATCATATTGGTTTCCAGTACTCTGGACCGGGCCAGAGTATGGAGCTGGGAGTGCTGACGCAGGCGATGTACGCTGCGCGTGAATTGGCCATGAGCCGTATGGAGGCGGAGGCCGATGCGCTGGAGGCCGACGGCATCGTTGGGGTACGTCTGGATGTGGTGCGCTATGCCTGGGGCGAGAGTCTTGCCGAGTTCAAAGCTATCGGCACCGCAGTACGCGCGCGCGATGGCAAGAGTTATCGCAACTCGCAGGGCAAGCCGTTCACCAGCGACCTTTCCGGCCAGGACTTTCGCACACTGCTGGCAGCCGGTTACCGGCCACTCGCTCTTACCATCGGGACTTGCGTCTACCATGTTGGGATCCAGTCCATGCGTCAAATGTTGTCGCAGCTGGCCGGCAAGAACGTCGAGATGGTTAACTATACGCAGGCGCTCTATGATGCACGTGAGCTCGCTATGGAGCGCATGCAATACGAGGCTGAGCAGGTCGGCGCAGAAGGCATTGTCGGCGCGCGTATACTTGAGGGTACCTATGGCTGGGATGCACACGTCATTGAGTTCTTTGCTCTCGGCACTGCAGTAGTAGCTACCCGCGCCGAGCACGAGATCGAGAAACCGCAGATGGTAATCTCCTTGAATGACGGGGCTAGCTGATCCAGACGCCGACGAACTACTCTCGCCATGCGCGACAATGAGTCGTGTCTCATGTGAGCCGTGACCTGCTCCCCTGGAGTGAGCTCAGATGTTGCGGAGTTCCCGCAACAGTTGGACACTGGAAGGGCGGAAGCCTTGCACTCCTCAGGAGACATCCACTTATTTTGCAAGCCGAACCACCAGTCGTTGGCCACACAATACAACGTTTTGCGACTGGTCTCGCCGCCTATTGCCTTCTGCGATAGAGAGCTTGCCGCTGTGTACTATGCTGGCAGAGGAGTCGTCTGACTGACGGCGCGTTATCTGAAGTCAGCGAATTCGTGCGGTGATAGTGACACGCTTATCCAAGGACGAAAACACTACAAAATCCTCCCCAAGAGAGATGCATATTCCCTCTCCAGACAGATTCGCTTTCTGGCTGCCTGGGCCATACTTGCTGTGGACCGTGAAGCGGGCCACGTTCGTGAGCGCATGAACTCGCTGGAGAGAGCTGGGAGCCGCCTATCCATCCTGATCGCTCAAGCGAAGACAACGAAAGGATGATCCTCGATGCAGCACAGCGCACACACCGCGCTGCCTCCCAATTCCCAGGCAGAGCAGCCACTCGTGCAGGTGGAACACCTGACGCGCGTCATAGCAACGCGCACACAGAAAACGGTCATCCTCGATGATGTGACCTTCAGCGTTCACTCCCTGAGCCTGTTTGCGGTCAATGGGCCGTCGGGCAGCGGGAAATCGACCCTGCTCAACCTGCTCACCGGCATCGACCGCCCCACCAGCGGGCGCGTGATCGTTGGCGGTGAGGAACTGGGCGCCAGGAGTGAGAACGCGCTGGCGCGCTGGCGTGGGCAGCACGTGGGGATTATTTTCCAGTTCTTCCAACTGGTCCCTACCCTCACAGCTCTGGAGAATGTTTTGCTGGCGTTGGAACTGGGGAAGGGCGGCGGGCTGCCACGCCGGGCCTGGCACGAGCGAGCGCAGACCTGTTTGGAAACGGTCGGCCTGGCCACCTTTGCCCATCGTTTGCCCAGCGAACTTTCCGGCGGGCAGCAGCAGCGCGTGGCGATTGCGCGTGCGCTAGCGAACGATCCGCCCGTCCTCATCGCCGACGAGCCAACTGGCAACTTGGACACCCGGACGGCGCACTTGGTCTTCGAGACGTTGGCGAGTCTGACTAAACAGGGCAAGACAGTCATCTACGTGACGCATGACCATGCCTTAGCGGCGCGTGCCGATGGGCGCATTGACTTGCTTGATGGGCACATCATCGGCCAGCACGGCGCCAACACGTTGATTGCTGCAATACCGGAGGTCCGTTTATGAGCGCCAGCCTGAAAAAGTCATTCGCCGATGTGACGCGGCGCAAGGGGCGCACGCTGCTGGTGGTGCTGGGCATCTTCATTGGCGTCTTCGGCCTGACAGCGATCAACATCACTCAGGATCAACTCTTTGCCGCCTTTGCGTTTACAGTCGGCAATCAGACGACTCGACCAGATCTGATACTGGATGTGGATCGCCTCGATCCGGCGCTGCTGTCTGCGCTCCAGGCGATTCCCAACGTCAAGGCCGTGCAATACGAGACGACGCTGGAGACCCAGTGGCACGTAACCAGGGCGCCAGGGCATGTAGATTTCACGATCACTAGCTACCCTGATCTCCAGCAGATTCCGCTGACTCCGTTTGAACTGGTGAGTGGGCATTATCCGGGAGTCGGCGAGATCGTCATGGAGTACGGCGATGTCGCTATTCAACCCGCCGCCATTGGTGAGATGGTGACGGTGGATACCGCCCAAGGGACCGCCAGGCTGCGCGTAGTCGGGCTGGTACGGACACCAGGGGTGAACCCTGCCACCACCGATAACGCGCTTGGTTACATGAGTGATGCTGCACTCCAGAGTCTCCCAGCCTTCACCGATCCCATCACCGCGCCGCCGCTGGCACCGCTGCGGATCCAGCATATTGCGATCAAGGTCGCAAACATTACGCAGGTGGACACGACGGCCCGTGCGCTCGGCAACCTGTTGCGGGCACATCAGGTGATGGTGCTGGGCACTAGCTTTCCAGAGCCGCTCACGGCCCAATTGCAGCAGGTAGAGGGGATCTTTACCCTGGTGCGCATCCTGGCGGTGGTTGCAGTAGTGATGAGCGGCATACTCCTACTCAATACCGTGATCACGCTTGTTGCGGAGCAAACCGCGATCATTGGCACACTGAAAGCGCTCGGTGGCACGCGCGGCGTTATCCTGCGTGGCTATCTGCTCTCCATTGGCCTCTACAGCCTGCTGGCAACTGTCCCAGGGCTGGTGCTTGGTGTGCTGGGGGGCGCTCAACTCGCCACTGTACTGGGGCAGGCGATTCCGCTGGCACCCGGCCCGGTCGTGGTGGCGCCAGGGCTCATCGCCCTCAGCCTGGCACTGGGGTTTGGCGTTCCCCTGTTGGCGGCTCTCTGGCCGCTTTGGAACGGCACGCGCATCAGTGTGCGGGCGGCACTCTCCGCATACGGCATCAGCGCAGCTTCCGGCAACCGCCTGCTAGTCTGGCTCGGAGGGCACTTCGCCTGGATCTCCCAGACCACCTGGTTAGGGCTGCGCAGCCCCTTCCGCAAGCGCGCCCGAGCTGCGCTGACGCTGTTGATGCTCACCGTGGCAGGGACCAGCTTTCTAGTGGTGCAGACGGCCTCCGCCTCGGTCAATGAGACGGTCGGCTCGGTCTGGGCAAATATCCATGCGAACGTTGAAGTCTATGCGGATGAACCTTACAGCCAGGCACGCACCCAGCTAGGGACGCTGTCGAATGTAAGCCGTATGGAGCGGTTTGGGATTGCGGGCGGGCAGACGCCCTGGGGCAAACTGGCCATCTGGGGCTTTGAGTCGGGGACACGCATCTACCGCTATCAGCTCACCAGTGGGCGCTGGCTGCGGGAGGATGATACCAACGTGGTGCTGCTCAGCGATGCGGTGGTTGCCAAGACGGGTCTGCACCTGGGCAGCAGACTGGTGGTCACTAGTCTTGGGGGCCACTCGTCGGCGACCTGGACGGTCATCGGTACGCTGCATGAACCAGTCGATAGTCTGGGTCAGATTGGCGCGGCCGTAGTGCCGGTCACCACCCTTTATGAGTTCGAGGGTGTGCCTGCCGCTACCGCTGCCGATTACACCAATAAGCTACTGATCCAGGCGAAAGATCGCACGCCTCAAGCGGTCAATCAGCTTGCCGACCGCATCGATGCCACAGGTACAAACCTCATCCTGAGTGGCGCTCTGCCAAGAGGAGGCGGGCTTGGACCAGTCTTCCTGGTCCAGGATGAGGCCGTGCGGCACCAGCGCGACTTCTATGTCGTGTACGCCCTGCTGTATGCCGTTGCGCTCCTCATTGGTGTCGCAGGTATCCTTGGTCTGGCCAGTGCCCTGACGGCCTCAGTGACGGAGCGCCAGCGCGAGATTGGGCTGTTGCGGGCAATGGGCGCCACTAACTGGCGTATCGCACAGGTCTTCTGGGTCGAGGGGCTGGCGCTGGGCAGCATCGCCTGGGGCTTTGGTGCTCTGCTCGGGCTGCCTCTGGCCGCTGCCTTCGTGAAGGTGTTGAGCCAACTGGTCGTTCCCACCGATTTCATCATCGACCCCCTGGCGTTTGTCGTCATGCTGGGCACCATCCTGGGAATGGTGACCCTGGCAAGCATTGTCCCAGCCTTCCGCGCCGCGCGGGTGCGCATCGTTGGGCTGCTGCGCTACGAATAACGAGAGCTGGTCTAGCAAGTAGGATACGAGAGGAAGAGACGAGAAGATGGAGAACAAAAAACCAGGGGATGCAGTTCCCCGACGAGCCAGATGGGGCCACCTCTCCCTGTTGCTCTTAGGCGTCATCTTCGCTGGAGGCGTACTCATGTGGCAGGTAGTTGCACACACCAGCAACACTGGAGGAGTGTCTTCGAGCACTGGTGCTCCAGCGTTTGCGGCGGCAGCAGGCTCAGGTCCGCTCACTCCGCCGGTGCCTTTGACAGCAATGTATGATGAGAGTGTTAAGGAACAGGTAGCCCAGGGGTTGCATCTGAGCGTGGCTCAAGCGACCGCACAATTGCAGGCTGAACCAACCCCGGACCTAAGGGCAGTGGCAAAGCCGCAGGGCCTGGCGCAGGATCAGTTGTACACACTGGTGCTCAATGCTTTGCAGATGGCTGATGATCACATGGTCAGCACCGACCTGTGGACACAGCAGCAAGCCAATGATGAGATGCAGTACTGGAAACGGCAGAATCAACTGTCCCTGATCAATGGTGTAGCCAGCTGGTTTCTCCAGCACTAATGGGAGACGGGACTAGCCACACTATCTGTTGCCAGCTGGAGATGCATTGGTAGATCAGCAGCCTTAGGCTGCTGATCTACCAACACTGAGAGAGGCACTCTTATGAAGGGATGGCGCTGGCGCTTTGGCGGTCTCTACTGGCGGCTGATCCTGTCCTATCTGCTCGTCACGATGGTGGTCGCGCTCACGATTGTGGGCGCACTAGTGGTGAGTCAGGTGATTCACAATGAGCAGCAATCCGGCACATCGCCTGGGAACACGCTGGAAAAGCAGGGGATAGGGCAACTTGCGCCTGCGCTGGAACAAGCAACGCCCGACCCAGAAGCCTTGCGCTTCCTGGTAGCGATCCCGACCTTTGATACCCTCAAGAGCGAGCATCCGCAGCTCACCCTAGTAGCAATCCTGGATCATCAGGGTGAGCTGTTGACAGCGGTGGCCTGTGGCCGGCAGCAGCAGCTCTCCTCTGTCACAGCCGCGCGCTGTGCTGCTGACGCCACCAGGAAAACTGACGCCTTGCTCGCCACTCCTCAGGCTCAGGCAGCCATTCATCGTATGCTGGCAAGCGGACAGCAGTCAGGCGAGACTACTGGAACGATATCAATCACAGAAAGCTTCATGGTTGTCTCCATTCTTGGGCAAGAGAAGCAGCCGATTGGGGTGCTGGTCGCCGCCTTTGGCGGCTCGCCAGACTCTTCAGGTACCTCGTTCCAGGGGTTGGGAGAGCTGCTTGCCTCGATTGCCAACGTTTGGACACCGGTAGGGTTCTTGGTGATCCTGCTGGTGAGTGTGGTTGGCACATTGACCGGCGCACTGTTCTCGCGGAACCTCACTCGCCGCCTGCGTTCTATCATGGAGGCAGCACAGGCATGGAGCCAAGGCGAGTTTCAGGTCGAGATACACGATGCCGCACGCGATGAGGTGGGGCAGCTAGGGATCAACCTCAACAGCATGGCTGCCCAACTTGAGACCCTGCTGGCGACACGGCGGAAACTGGCCGTGGTCGAAGAACGCCGCCGCCTGCAGCGTGATCTGCACGATGCCGTCAAGCAACACCTATTCGCCACAAAGATGCACCTGGCAACAGCGCGAACCAGCTTCAAGGAACGTCCGGACCACGCGTATCAGCAATTGGTCGAGGCCGAACAAGTGGCTGGCCAGGCCCAGCAAGAATTGACCACCCTGATCGAGGCGTTGCGCCCGGTGGCGCTTACCACATCCACATTCATGGGGGCGGTAGCGGAGCAATGTCAAGCATGGTCGCGTCGCACCAGCATCCGCATCGAGGTGCGAGCAGAGGGGCTAGCTGCCCTTCCCGCGTCCATCGAGGAGGCCCTCTATCGCGTCGTGCAGGAAGCATTAACCAATATTGCGCGCCACAGCGGAGCCACCGAAGCACTCCTGCGCCTGGCCGTGGAAGAGCACACGTTGGTCCTGACGCTGCTCGATAATGGACATGGTTTCGCGATAGCTGCACGAGCAGGCGGAATGGGGGTGCAGAGTATGCGTGAGCGGATCGCCGCTGTCGGGGGCGCCCTGGAGATTCAGAGTACGGCACAGGGGACCTGTGTGCAAGCGCGCGTGCCCCTGCTGCAAGGAGGAAGGAACGATGACTGAACCAATCAGTGTGGGCCTGATCGATGATCATGCGGTCGTCCGCCAGGGCGTGCGTGCCTTCCTGGCCACCCAACCGGATCTCATGGTGGTCGGCGAAGCCGGGTCAGGGGAGGAAGCGTTGCAACTCGTGACCGCGCAGGTGCCCGATGTCGTCCTCCTCGATCTGGTCATGCCAGGGATAGATGGCGTCGAAACCCTGCGACGTCTCAAACAGATCAGTCCCCATACCCAGGTCGTCGTCCTCACCTCGTTCCTCGAGGACGAGCATATCTTCCCCGCAATTCGTGCCGGAGCGCTCTCCTATTTGCTCAAAGATGCCGGGGCCGAAGAGATCGTCGATGCCGTGCGCAAAGCAGCTCGAGGAGAAGTGGTCCTTCATCCGAAGGTGGCCGCACGCCTTATGCAGGAGATGCAAGGCGGAAGGCACGCTACCTTGAATCCGTATCTGGAGTTAAGCGATCGGGAGCGCGAGGTCTTGCGGCTCATTGCGGAAGGCTTGAGTAATCTGAAGATTGCTGAACAGTTGGTGATCAGTGAGGGGACTGTGAAAAGCCATGTCAGCAACATCTTGAGCAAATTGCATCTCGCTGACCGGACACAGGCGGCTGTCTTTGCCTGGCGCGAAGGGCTGGTCAGGAGGACGCCAGGAGCTTGAAAGCAGAGGGCGGGCATCTGGGCATGGTAAAGCTTGATTACTCAGGACTCGGCACGGCATGGATACCTGCATGTTTCAGCTGGATAGTACGGAAACTACCGCCTTGCATTCCTCGGGCGAGAACCACTTATTCTGAAGGGCGTACCATCAGTCGTTGGCAACCCAATACACCGTTTTGCGACTGGTCTTGCCGCCGATTGCCTTCAGCAATAGAGAGCTTGCTGCTGTGTACTACGCAGGGGTGCAAGCAAGTCGTCTCATCATGAATAGAGAAAGGCGAGGAAGAGTCGCTGATAGACTCTCCCTACTGGCTTGAAAGTCTGATGGAGCAGGCTATCATACCAACTTGGATGAGGTAGTTGTCGTATGACAATGGGCCAGAACCATCGTGCATCGGGGTGCCATGCTGCGAACGACAAGGATCCCCAGAGAAATTAGGATGAGGTACAATCGAGAGGCAACTGTTTCGAAAGGGGTCGGCAACACGATGAAGCATCTTCGCTGGCGTCCTACCTCCGAGCAGGGAGCGACTCCTCTTGTGCTCTTCCTCTGCGCCATTGTAGGCCTCAGTCTGGCCGCCTGCTCACCCTTCTCAAACCTGCACACTTTCTCGTTTCAACGCCCAGGTGGGTCACAATGTGCTGAGGTTGTGTCTCCCGCCGAGGTTGACCAGGCACTTGATCTGGCGAATCTTCGTCCCACGATTGTCCCATCTCAGCTGGACACGAGGGTCCAATGTGGTGAACCATAACGATCCAACACAAAACACTCTCTGATCCTTCTGCACAAGAGGATCTTATGCCGGTGCGACGTTGCTCACTAACGGTGTCGCCTGGCTCATCTCTTCCAACGAGGTAAAGCGCTGCGTCTGCGGGACGGTGAGTGCAAAATCTGCACCGAAGGCTGCGGCAGGAGGAAGTATCCCCACCAAAGAACCGCCTAGGATCCGCTCCATGGCAAGCACACTTGAAGCTGCTGTAAAGACATACCCATCATCCGTCGCCAGCCACAGGGTAACCTCGTGCCCGGCAGCATTGCGTCCCCATGCCCACGCTTGTGAATGCGGCGGCGTTTGCTCCTTTGCTTCTGTTGGCTGCTTGGATGAGGGTCGCAACATCCGTTGACGAACGGCGGAGATCGCCAGTAAACGGCGAATCAGTGGCAGTGCCAGTCCAGCAAGACCGCATCCACACCCTGTAATGCTTCCTTCAGGGCAGCAGGAGACGCAAGGTCAGCAGCTCTCCAGGGAAGGTGAAGGGCCTCAGCAAGTGGGCGAACGCGCTCGGCTGATCGCCCTGCCAGTATCGGTTCGTGACCGCGGCGAATGGCTTCTTCAGCAATCATGCGCCCGGTAAAGCCAGATGCTCCGTAGAGCATCCAAGTGGAGTTGGCCATGGTTCCTCCATTAACTGAGTGGTGACGGTGCCACTACTTGACGATGGATTACGATTGAGGTATTTCTAATCACTCGTCGGCACCTGGATCTTTCGTGCTCGCTTGACACGAAGCTAGAAAGGAAGTCCTGGACACCGTTTCTTATCCTTGAGCCGGGGGTGGTTCGCCTGGACTGTCCGTGCGCACGACCTCAATGCTACACTGGGTCAGGAGTGCCCCCATGGCTCCTACTGCGGCCAGCCATGGAGCCACCAGTGTGCCTACAACGCCGACCGTCAGCGGAATCTCCAGGACTGCGTGCCCCTCGTGCTTGATGATGATGCGACGGATATTGCCTTCGTGCAAGAGTTTTTTCATCGTGGCGACCAATTCGTCGCCCATCACTTGCCATTCCTCATGCTTGCCTGGTCGCTGCTCGCTCTGGGTGGTATCCGGATTCGCTTGTGTCATGAGTATTCTCTTTCTCTTGCAGTTCTGTGGCGCTGCCTTACTTCCGCCATCGCAGAATGGCTGTCCCGCATCAAACGCCTGTAGTGAGAGCAACCGCTTTCTGGACACCCGCCGAGATTGGGTTGGGTACCGGCAAGCAGGATCTCTCGGTTCTACCCTCCGTAGTAGGGCTGGTAGCGGAGCGCTCGAGCCAGGGGGCCTAGGACCGCGAACAGCGCTTTTTGCACTGCGATGGGTGGACTGGTCACGTACATCCCATACCCCTTCGCCCCGGAGGCGAATTGCAAGATGCTGGGCGAGCCCTGTTTGTTGGTCTTTCCATCCCGGGCGAGGGCGAACATGGTCTCAAAAAACGCTTCGGTGTGCAGCGCCGGTCGAAATTCAACGACGATGTGCGTCTCGCCTTCCCCCGCATTCCATATCGTGTGGGGGGTACCCGGTGGAACTGCCACGCTCTCGCCGGCAGACAGCACCTGGTCGCGTCCAGCGGTTCGTACGCCGAGTGAGCCCGAAATCACCTCAAAGTGCTCTTGTTGGCGCGGATGCACGTGTTCGGGCGGGCTGAGATATCCCACCAGCAGAACATCCTCGAACGCTAAGAGCCTGCCCTTAGTATCCTGTGCGGTCATGCGGAAGATGACGCGATCATGCGTGACGGGATTTTCTATCATTTCGCCTGGGTGTGCCATTGTGAGCCTCCCTGAGAACGTGCTGGAGGACCCGCTCATGGTTGCGGGTTCCGCTCGGTATGCTCCTCTGTTCGTTTTGCCAATATTGGCGTACCGGTTTAGGCTGTGTCGCTACCGGTCAACTCTTTCTCCTCTGGGGTGGTGGGGAGGACCCCGGCCTGTGCGTCTGGCTGTTGTTGCCGTATAAGGCGATCAATCGACGTGAGCACGTCATGTAAGGCAGTATTTTGCTGGAGCGCTCCGACTGCTGCGGTAATCAGCAGCGGATGGATCACCAGACCAACCGCTCCGACTGCCAGCTGATCGACCCAGTCCTGCGCCCCGACTTTCACCAGCACGCCACGCTCGACTCGCTCTAAGGAAATAGCGAGTGCCTTATCAAAGCCAGTGATGGTCCTTAAGGTAGTGGCTTTCTTGAGCTGAACGGTGACCTGGTTGACATCACCAAATTGTTGTGCCTCATACCCCTGCGCTTGGTACTCAGAGACGAGCGCTTGAGCAATCGGGACAATACTGATCTCCGGGGTTTGATAGAAACGGGTTTCCATATAATCTCTCCTCTTTGTCGTGCTTCATGTTGCTTCTTACCTGTTGTTCATTCCTGTCTGCCTGCTCTGTACGGGTCTATAGGCAGGTGCCAGTGGCTAGGCGACTTTGGTTTGAGTTTGTAGGCGATACCACTCCAGCGTTCGGCGGACCGCCTCTTGATGGGGAGTAGCGATATCGCCGAAGGCGTGGACGAACTGACTGCTGTCAACCACAAAAGGCTGGTTGAATTCATAGAGCATCTCCACGACTTCTCGTACCAGGGGATTGACCAGGCCCAGCGTCCTCAACACGATATCGGGGACAGAACTCATCCGGGGAGGAAGAC
>JBKQTH010000054.1:0-13488 GCA_052143275.1 Ktedonobacterales bacterium
CCTGACTTTTATACACAAGTTTTCATTTGCTAGAATAGGACGATGAAAACCCAAGAGCTGTTGGATGCCCAGCAATGGGCGAAAGCGACCTTTAAGCCTTGTCAACTCAACGACCGGCGTCGCACGAACCGCGCGGTGCAGGTCGCTCAGCGGATGGCCGAGTGTCCCTCTGGATCGTTGCCGCGGCAAATGCAGACCTGGAAAGAGGTGATCGCGTTGTATCGCCTGCTCGATACCCCCGAGGTCACCTTTGAGGCGTTGCTGCAGCCGCACTGGCAGCACACCTGTCAGGAGATCGCCGCTCACCCCCTGGTTTTGCTGGTGCAGGATACGACCGAGCTGGATCTGACCCCGCATCCCAAGACGACGGGGCTGGGCCAGGTGGGCAATGAGCGCGGGCGCGGGCTGTACCTGCAAACGATGCTGGCGGTGCTGCCAGAGTCGGGAGCTGTGCTGGGCTGTGCCCAGCAAGAGCCGTTTGTGCGCGTCTCGGCGCCACTGGGGGAACGCCGCAGTCAACGCCGGTTTCGCTCTGAACGCGAGACCGATGTCTGGATGCGGCTGGTCCAGCGTCTGGGCGGGTTGACCCCGGAGACCACCCTCGTCCACGTAGGAGATCGCACCGCCGATATGTTCGACTTCTTCCAGGCGTGTCGCTCGTGCCAGACCCATTTTCTGGTGCGAGCCGTGCAGAACCGCCGGACCCAGACGCCCGATGGGCAGATCCTCTCTCTGCTCGAGCAGGTCCGTGCCTGGCCGTCGCAGGGACAGCGCTGCTTTGCGGTCCCGGCTCGTCATGGACACCAGGCGCGCTCGACGCAGTTGCAGATCGCGTGGGACTCCCTGCGGGTGTTGCCGCCCCGCAACGAACCGCGCGCCAGCCACGAGCCGCAGATGGTCTGGGCCATACGAGTCTGGGAAGATCAGCCCCCCGAGGACAAAGAGCCCCTGGAGTGGATCCTGCTGACCTCGGTGCCCACGACGAGCCTGGCGCACGCGTGGGAGCGGGTGGGGTGGTACGAACGCCGCTGGGTCGTGGAGGACTATCACCAGTGTTTGAAGACCGGCTGCCGGATCGAAGCCCGTCAGGTCCGCACCGCAGAGCGAGTCATCCGCCTGCTGGGATTGCTCGCTCCCCTGGCGGTGCGCCTGGTGCAGTTGCGCGACCTGGCCCGTCGAGCCCCAGACACCCCCGCTGTTGAGGTGGTGGAAGCAGACGTGCTCGCCCTGGTGGCTGCCCAGGCACACCAGTCCCCTTCCCAGATGACGACGGCCGATTTCTGGCGGGAGGTGGCCCGCTTGGGCGGGTACCTGGCTCGCCGGCGCGATGGGCCACCTGGGTGGAAGACTCTGTGGCAGGGCTGGCTTCACGTCCAAACCCTTCTGGACGGGGTTCATTTGGCTGCTCAACTCCGTTGGTAATTTGTGTATAAAAGTCAGCCAGAAGGCACGGGCTTGTGGCTCCCGGATAAGATGAAGTCGCGCTCTTTGGGCGCCAGCATCACCTCGTCCCAATCGAGCACAAACACGCGACCGGCCGGGTCACGCAGCAGGTTGGCTGGATGCAGGTCCGCATGAGCAATGACGATGGGGAGTGTCCGCGACTGGAGCACTGCGGCGAGTTGTTCCAGGGAGGTCACGGCCGTGTGGATCGTGGACTGGTGTACCGCCCACGAGTCGCGAAGCGCGCGAGCAGCGCCAGTTCCATCGTGCGGCGCCTGCACCTGCTCGGTCTCAAACACCCGTACCCATCGCAGATAATCGGTTGGATCGAAGGATTCTTTGCGCACGGACGGGAAACCAGCCGGCGGAAGCGGGGCCCGGTGAATCTGCTGGAAGATGCGTCCCGTCTCCTTCCACAGGTCATCCGTCATGCCCGTCAAGCTGGTATCCCCATTGAGGAAGGAGTACACGATCACGGTCCACTCCGCCAGTCTCGTCCACAAGGACCCACTGGTGGTGGGCAGCGGAGCCACGACGGCCGTGATCCCCTGATCGTGGAGGTACCGTGGAACGAGGCAACTCGGTTCGTACAGAGTCCTCGACGTGACTTTGAGCAAGTAGACCATGCCCCGCTCGGTCACCACGCGATAGACACCGGCGCGGTAATCATAGCCGCGGGGCAGGAACTCCAGCGTGACCGCAACGAGGTCATACTGCTCCTGTAGGCAGGAGCGCAGCAGGTCCACGGGAATTTTCGGCGGTTCACGCATAGCTCGGTCGATGCCTCCCAGTGTCCCTGGTCCATGACGCGTCATTACAGGAGTATACGCCAAGCGAGCACGCGCGCCGCACACAGATGAGCATGATCGCCATCTCGAAGAAGCTGCGATAGAGATCGAAGCGGTGCTCCCAGGTTGTCTTTTTGATCAGTGCAGCTAGTTCCCAGACTGGTTTACACTGATCCGTGCCATTCATCCTTGAGCAAGCCAAAGTAGTGTTCGTCCTCGAAATGGTCTTGGAAGGAGTAGCGCTGGCGCAAGTTCCCCTCATAGGTAAAGCCGAGCTTAAGCAATAGGCCTTTGGATCGCTCATTGGCAATATCGATGATCGCTTCAACGCGATGCAACCCAAGTTCGACAAACCCATAGGTCAAAATGGCAGACACTGCTTCGGTCATGATGCCCTGTCCCCAACACGCGTGGTTGAGTGCGTAGCCGGTTTCAGCACGATGAAAGTCCGGGTCGAAGTGGTGGAACCCGCACGAACCAATCAATTGATCTTCGACTTTGAGCCCGATGCCCCAGCGGATGGCCTCCCGCTGGGCATAATGTGTCTGTGTCTGTTCAATCGATTCGCGTGTTTCGTCCAAAGACCGATGAGGCTCTTGCCCATAGAACCGCATGGTCTCCTCATCAGAAAATAGTGCAAAGAGTGCTTCTGTATCACTCGGTTGGATTTGCCGAAGCTGTAAGCGGTTGGTAGTAAGGGAGGGAAAGTGGGTGAAAGCTGCGTCGATGGTCATACAGAGGCTCTTCTATAAAAACAGGCTGTTTTGTTCCTATCATATCATATCTGCCCAGCTTTTGTTCTCCAGAGCGAGTGATGAGGATGAGATTGACAGACCCAACTGGGAGTGGTTATCCCAAGAAAAAAGAGCGAGCCTGACAATGGTTCAGGCGGCAGAGCATGCAACCAGTGATGTGGGCTCTATCAATCAAGTGGAGTCCACAAAGAGACCCTTTTTTTGACTCCATCGACTGCCGCTCCTGCTGTCGACTGCTTGCGTACAGATTTGTCGTACGAAAGTATTTGAGAAGGGGTCGGAAAGTTAGAAATATTCTCGAACTGTCATTGTCCGTGAGTGCCTAAAAATAGGCTTTTCAGGCACTTTCATACGAGACTTCCGGCTTGCTGAGAGAGTAAAAAGGACGGTACGATGATGACAAGACATCTTGTTGATCCAGAGCTTGTTGCTATGCTCGATCAGTTCCCCATGCAGCTGTATGGCAGCAATCACTGGACGTGCTGTCCTGCAACACGCTGAAGTAAAGAAATTGCCTACCGAGGAGGATGCTATGGACTTCACACCCAGGCGAGAAGATAAATTCACCTTCGGCCTGTGGACAGTTGGCAATATTGGGCGGGACCCATTCGGCGAGCCGGTGCGCACACCGCGTTCACCCGTGGAGATTGTCCACCTGCTGGCTGACGCGGGCGCGTACGGGGTCAACTTCCACGATAACGATCTGGTGCCGTTGAACGCCAGCGCTGCCGAACGCGACAAAATCGTCCGCGACTTTAAACACGCTCTGGCGGAAACAGGATTGGTCGTGCCGATGGCTACCACCAACCTGTTTACCCATCCAGTTTTTCGTGATGGCGCTTTTACCTCGTCGGACGCTGCTGTGAGAGCCTTCGCTTTGCAGAAGACGATGCGCGCTATCGACCTGGGCGCTGAACTTGTCGCACGAACATACGTCTTCTGGGGTGGGCGAGAGGGGACGGAGACCGACACCTACCGCGATCCGCGCGATGCGCTGAAGTATTTCCGCGATGCGATCAACTTCTTGTGCGAGTACGCGAATGATCAGGGCTATGGCATGCGCTTCGCCCTGGAACCAAAGCCCAACGAGCCGCGCGGCGACATGTATCTGCCTACCGTCGGCCACGCGCTCCACTTCATCTCCACGCTTGCTCATCCCGAAATGGTCGGTGTGAACCCGGAGTTCGCGCATGAAACTATGGCCGGGCTGAACTTTGTCCACGCAGTAGGCCAGGCCATTGAAGCGGGCAAGCTGTTCCACATCGATCTGAACGACCAGGTGATGGGCAGATATGACCAGGACTTCCGCTTCGCCTCGGAGAATCCCAAACGGGCCTTCTTCTTGGTCAAGCTGCTTGAGGAGAGCGGCTACGATGGACCGCGGCACTTCGACGCGCACGCGTACCGGACAGAGGATGCCCAGGGTGTTCGGGCCTTCGCTTCCGGCTGCATGCGCTCGTACCTGGTCCTGAAAGAAAAGGTGGCCCAGTTCCACGCTGACAACGAGATCCAGGGAATTATCAAGGCGCTCCAGCAACAAGATAGCGAATACAGCGGCCCAGCAGGCAACACCGGCTACAGCCACGCAGAGGCAGAGGCCCTCAAGTCGCAGTCCTTTGACGTGGATGCACTAGCGAATCGGGGCCGTAGGTATGAGGAACTGGACCAACTAGTGATGGAGTTGTTGCTCGGCATCCGGTAGTACACACGTGCTAGCAGGCAAGGTGTGTGGAAGTCCTACCTTGGCTCTGTACTCCCACAGGTCTCAAGCCCGCCGAGGCCCGGATATATATCTTTCGGCACGAGCCTCGGCGCATACACTTACCGCGCAGTAACTGTGATACTACCCACGTCCACGAGCACCGTCATGGTGTTGCTGGGTTGCGGGTTAAGGTCGAACACTGTGGAGCGACCGACACCGGATTGATTAATCGTCGCTGGCCAACCCGAGACCGTAAGGTCTCCGACTTGTGTGGCTGCGTCGAAATGTGTCGCGCTTGTCTGTGGCAGTGATACCGCGGCGGTTCCAGTTCCGATGTTTACGGCTACTCTGGCATGGGTCGCCAGCGAACCGTCGAAAAGGAATGTCCCGGTCGAGACCTTCAGGGTGGTCTGGCCTTGCAGCGTGACATTCTGCAGATTGACGGTGCCAGCCGTGTCCGTCACCGCGAAGACACCAGAGATCGACGAAATCTGGAGGGTGCCTGCGGTGATCGTCACATTGAGGTCGCTCGTCTGTGGCACCGTAATGCGAAGATCAACCGACTGCTGGCTGAGCGGGTGCCCCTGGCCGGTCATCGCATTGATGCTCACACCATTGGCGGTGGGAACCGAAGTGACCTTGATGCCATCTAACACCTGGCGCGCAACCGAGCTATCCATGGCCCGCACTTGCTTCGTTGCCAGCACGCTTACCTGCTTCACTGCACCGCTTGTGATGGTCACCTGTCCGGCGGAGTCGAAGACCGAGACGGTGGGGTGAGCGGAGACAGTGAACTGGAACTGGCTGGTCGCTGTCTGTTCAACCTGGTGCGTTGCGACAAAGAGGCCGATACCTCCGGCAAACAGCGCGATGCCCGCACAGAGCATCAACGGCACGAGCACCACTGCCGCTCCTATGGCGACGATAGTCCATGTCCGATTGCCACGTGGCGACGGTATTAGAGGCGCTGCCTGCGGGGACGGCGTATAAGGGGGAGTGATAGACGGCACGCTCCCTTCCGGTGTGCTGATATTTGTTGGGGCACTCATAGCTCTTCTCCTTCCGGTACGGCTGACTTCTCACCTTGAAGGATGCATCCTATCGGTCACAAAACCATCTCGTATGCTGCTGTCTGAATCACGGACGCCACACGAATCGCCAACAAGAGCACGACGGAAATGCCTGCTTCCGTTATCGGCTGGAGTACAGTCAGCATATAACTGGCAAGCGGCGTGCGACGGGTCTGTTCGGTAAGGGCACAGGCGGCGGCGTTCTCTTCCAGATACTTTTGTCGCTTGGTGCCGGGAATAGGTACGATATCGTCTCCCTGCCCCAGCAGCCATGACCTGTGCCCCCTCATATCTGTCCGGTGTCCATTGGTTCGATGGAGGCATTTGGAATACACATGGCAACAAGCTCCAGAGGATTACCCCAAAACGGGCTCGAGATACCGCTGTAATACCGTTTTGAGTTCAGCGACGAGGAGAACACGCTGGCCTGATGGGCTCGTGAGGATGAGTGGCAACGTTGCCCTGAATAGTTGCGTGCTCATCGTGGCACTCAAGATGAGCTGTGTTGTCGAGAGAGTTGGTGCGCGTTGTTGGAAGCCCCATTCAAACCGGCGTTGCAGTTCGTTCGGCAGATCTTGCGTCAGGTTCGCTACGTCTGTTGAGGGAGGCGTATTGAGCAGGATATGGAACGCTGGATGATTATCATGAAAGGCGAGCAGCGTATCGATGACCTGATCGAGCCAGCCTGCCATTGGCAAAGACGCCGTCTCAATGGCAAAAGCGGCAGCATAGACCTGCTGAAGTTCCTCGTTGTAGCGCTCAGCAAGGGCTTGAGCAATTGCTTCTTTATTAGCGAAAAACTGATACAGCGAACCTGGCGAGATCCCGGCTTGAGCCGCAATGTGATTGGTGGTGGCCTCATCGTATCCCATGCTGGCGAAGCAGATCTCCGCCGCATCCAGGATGGCGTCCATGCGTTGTAATCCACGTGCTCGTCGAACTCGTTTCGGTTGCCCCATAGAATGCCCACATCCTCAGCCTGAAGCACTGTTCGGCTGCAACGGTAACGAGCTTGCCGTATCCTCTTGACGAAGGCGAGCAAATACTCGTATATCTTTAAGCGCGAGTAAATGCTCGTGTTTGGAGTATAGCGCCAGCGGACGAGAGTGTCCATCACCAAGGGAGCGCACGACCAATGATCATTACGTCAAACCGCTACACCGTACGACCTGAGTATGCGGCAGAGAATGCCGAGCGCATTCGTGAAGTCATGGCAGAACTGCGCGCCATGCACCGCACGGATATAACCTATCGGGTCTTTCTGCAAGACGATGGCAAGACCTTCATTCACTGGCGGATGTGCGCTGATGATGAGGCGAGCAAGGTATTTGACCACCTGGCTTCATTCCAGCGATTCTCGGAAGCGCTCTTAGCAAGCAAGCCAGAGCTGCCTCCTGGGAAGGCCATTCACCTCACCTTGGTCGATGCAACGTCGGATCAGTTATAGCGCACCTGCAACGGGTTTATGTACAGCAAGGTACTGAACCATGACCGGGTTCGCTTGTGTGTTTGTCCACCGCGGCAAGGCCAATGTCCGCACGCTCAAGCGGGCGCAGATTCTGCTCAAGCTGGACGCCGGCTGGAGCACCACCCAGCTGGCCGAGGCATACGCAGTCTGCCCCAACACCGTCACCAACATCCGGACGCGGTATCTGACCGGCGGTCTCGATGTCGTGCTGAGCGACCATGGAGGATGTGCTCGATCTGTATGAGGAGGAGTACGACCCCCGCTACCCGACGGTATGCCTGGATGAGAAGCCGGTGGTGCTGCACGAGCAGCCCCGTCCGGTTCGGCCCCTGGCTCCGGGTCGACCTGAGCGGCGAGACCACGAGTATGTGCGTCGGGGGACGGCCAATCTCTTCGTGCTGGTCGAGCCGCTGGCCGGCTGGCGGCGTGTGACTCCCACGCAGCGGCGCACCAAGGGGGACTACGCCCAGCAACTGCGCTAGTCTTTCCGACCAGGTCTATCCCGAGGCCGAGTACATTCGCTTGGTGCAGGATAACCTCAACACCCATAAACTGGCCAGCTTGTATGAGGTGTTCGCTCCCGCCGAGGCGCGCCGGATCGCGAGCCGCTTCGAGGTGCACTACACGCCCAGGCAAGGAAGAGGTGCAGTGAGGCAAGACCACTAGATGCAGGAATTTTGGAAAATTCCCGGCGGAGGAAGTGGCGACCAATCTGCATAGGCTGGGGGAGCTCATGCAAACGGGACCAGTGAGACCAAAATTATAACCCTCCTGATCGACGTCAGGCTCTCGGGCATGGCTACAGCGGCTGTATCTCAAGCGAGCCCCGATATGGTCTGACTTGCACCTCACCGCTACTCCTGGTGGTCTCCAGTATGCGAAGTAGCACACGTGGTCCACTTGCCCGCGACTAGACCCAACGATCAGCTCAAGTGAGTGCCTCTCTCTATCGTTGGGAGAGCTAGTGCGTAGTGGGGACGACAATGGATGAAAGGATGGCGACACCCATGAGGGAATCGACGAGTATTAACCAGGTAGGAAAGCTTGCACTACTGCTCCCGGTGTTACTCCTGCTCGTTCTTGCCCTGGCCAGCTGCGGCAACACCGCCACTGGCAGCGAAAATTCCAGTTCGAACGGCAGCACTTCAAGTGGTGGTACTGTATCCAATACCGTGTACATGAACAGCAGTGACTTTACGGTCCACAATATCACCGTGGCAGCCAATCAGCCGGTACACTTCAGCGACACTGTGGACGGTGGGGGGCTACACATCATCTGTCTCGGAACTGGAAACGGCGGCACCAATACCTGCCTGCAGAATGGTGACGCGCCCGCCGGGCTTCTTGGGAAGGGAACGACCTTCAACCCCGGAGAGACCAAGGATTTCACCTTCACGGCTCCGGGCACCTATCACGTGATCTGCACCGTCCACCCGGGGATGTACATCGACATCACGGCTTCCTGAACCCCTCTCTCGGATGAATCCGGGAGGTTCTAGGACGCACCACCGGTAGGGGGCAGGCTGTGTTCGTGCGCCTGCCGCCCGTTCTCTCGCGCAGTACTCCATCGCCGTTTGGCAGGCGATCTTCCGTGGACGCGTCACGGCCTTGCGCGCTGCATGCTTTGCGAACAGATCGCCTTTCAGGTAGATGCCTCTTACCGTTCGCCATACCGCGAAGAGATTACTGCGACATTGCACCGAGCTTACTGGAGCGCACATCTACCCGACGCCCCAGGAAGCCTTACCAGGTAACATTTGCACGGTCCGCTCTAGGCGCTCAGGAAACGCGTATGGCCGGCGCCGAGCCAGCGGACGCTGTTAGGCGCTTGTAATATACACGTCATCGCCGCTGTCGTCGCGAGTATCCATCGGTCGTTCAACAGCCACGTCATCGACATCGACAGTGCGGACGGACAGTAACAGAGTGTTTGGCAGGAGAGTGAATGGCAGCATCTGCTGTCAAACACGCCTAAGTAACCATGTCCCGCATTTCGGCCTGCTTCGCCCTCCCACTGCTGGGATTCGGTATACTTACGTAGATTGAGAGGGTAGCACATGCAGATAGATCGACGCGTACCTGCGGTGGATGAAGTAACAACACCGGCTCTAGCTGATCTGTTTGAGCAGCGATCCTGGGCTTGTCGTCTTGCCGCCGAGCATGCGCTGCAAACACTCGATGAGGCGGAAACGTTCGCAGTCGAGCGTGGTATGCTGACGCTCACGCCCGACTGCGCCCTGCCGAGCCTCTTTGCCGCCTGCCATGAAGAATCCTACCGGCCGGGCGGCCGTGGATTTGCCAGCTGGCCTAAAACGCGCTGGCGATGGGGATCCGCACTGGCAGATCGGCCAGGCATCTACGCCCTCAAGCTGCACCGTGGCAAGACGCTTTTTCTCACCAGCCAGACCGTCGCCTTAGTTGATCCTCTGTGCCGCCGAGAACTCGGGCGCGCGGCCCAGGGCGTTTATGGGCATTTGGCGGTCGAGCTTCTGAACTACCTGGCCGCGGCCGGTCCGTCACCGATCGAAGACGTCAAGCGTGAGCTTGGTCTGGACTCCTCGTCTCTACGTACCATTCGAGAACGCCTGGAGCGCGTTGGCGCGCTGGTAAGTCGTGCGCTAGCGGTGCCTGCCAAAGGTGGTGGCGAGCGCGAGACCAGTGAGCTGGCTCGCTGGGATCAACGACTTCGCAACCCACCTCAGCAGGGGACAGTTGGACTGGAGGAGCTGGTGGTAGCTGGAGTACGCGCGGCGGTAGTAGTACCAGAGAGTGAGATACCATACTGGTTCTCTTGGCCAATGCCGGCGAGTGTCATTGCCCAGTTGATTGAAGTCGGCCGGTTACGGCAGCCGCAGAAAGGCTGGATAGCTGAAGGAAATGTTTAAGCGAATTGACCCAACCGGCCCACGAATCCGCCGTGCTGCCGCGACGAGATGGGTCTTTGCTGCTGGCACGCTTGTGCCGCGATGCCCAAGCATAGGTGCCATGTCCCATCCATTGATCCGGTGGTCTTCTTCAAGGTGCAGCTGGTGATGTTCTTCGACGGTGTGCGCTCCGAACGCCATCTCATGCGTCTCGACGCCGACCAGCTCAGCGTCCGCTAGCATCTCGGCCATCACCTAGGCGGGCCCTTGCAAGACCATTCTAGCTTGACGGACATCCGCTGAACAGAGAGTGATCCGTTGGTGAACGCTCGGTCACAGGCGCAGCGCTGCTCATCTGTCTGCCAGATGCATTGCGCTGCGTCGTTTCCTGATACCCTGGCTTATGGTTGGTTGGATGTCGCCTGCCCTTTGAATGTGATTTGCACTTCGTGGAAGTATCCATGCCCGTCAGGTACGTCTGGATTGGCGGTATTTGGCCGCGTCACGCCTATCAGTTCGAATCCTTGTGCACGCTTCTCGGCGATCCATGCCCCTATGGCTTCTTTGAGTGCCTGGCTCTGAGAGACATAGAGAACTCCTGAGCCTGCTGCGGTCACGTGTTCCGCTGGGTCCAGAGTGATCGGATTGGTGTTGAGAAGTGTCTCCCATTCACTGATGTCCATGTGTCCGCCTCCTGATATAGTGTGTTCAGTCGCCAATACTATCAGTGTACCATCGCTCGACATTCGTCTCTGGGGGCCTACGGAAGTGACCCAGCGACCCCCGTGGTCGGCAATTGGTGTGGGATGCGCGCAAGCGCAGTTGCACGCACTCTCACTCAGTATCAGTGAGGTCACTTGGATTGGTACTCTTCACAAGAGCAATGTGCCCATCGTCCCGAAGGTTCTGTTACGAAATACGCTCATAGACATAGCCATAGAAGAACATCCGAGATCATTACGTGACACCGTACCGGAGAGTAATGTTGTCGAACTGTGACCAACTAATGACACACATTATTTCAACGATTCAGATAAAGTACCATCATGTGCCGGCCGTCGTGGCTTTAAGTTGGTCGAGCACCTGCCGGATGAGATCCGACAGGTCTTGCTCCTCCGGGTCGTCGACCCACCGGGCGTACGCGGTCTTGAACGCAATGACTCCGACTTCTGCAGCAATGCTCGCGGTAGGCTCGGTCACGCCGCGTCTGCGTAACGCGTCGGCCATTGCCGAGGCGAGTGCTGCGCGCTTGGTCAGCTCACGCTCCTGGAGCGCCCTGTTCGCGGCGATCACGGTCTGTCGCTGCCGGTCGTGGCGCGACCTCGACCGGCCTATGTAAGATAATCTCGGTGGATTGTGCTGTCCCCGACAACTGAGTCAGGATCATGAGTGGAGATGATACCACCCTGGCACATCTGCGGCGATGACTTGATGAGGAAGAGCCTGCATGTTTGGGCGATTAGTGGTGGTTGTAGTATGGCGAGCAGCTGCTCCTGGGATCCACTGCGGTGAATGACCACTATCCAGCGTAATTTGGTATGACGTCTAGGTGGCAGGGTCTGCACGTCCGACACCTCTCAGGAGCGTCCGCAGCGGGTGCTCTGGGGGCACCAGTGGGTCATGTGTGTCGTCAGTCCGGTGCCCGCTTCTGGTCACTGGGCACTCGTCCAGGTGCAGGAGTATCGGCTTCATCCTCCAGCGATGAGGCGGCCAGCGGCAGCATAAACCACATGGTCGTGCCCTGGCCGGGCGCACTCTCGACACCGACCTGGCCACAGTGCCCCTCGATAATCGCCTTGCTAATGTAGAGGCCGATGCCGAAGCCGACCTGCGAGCCACTCTGCACATGCGCTCCCGCCGCCTGGTAGTACCGCTCCCAGATGTGGGGCTGGTCCGCCACGGGAATGACGACCCCGTCGTCGTGGACCAACACCCGAGCCGCCCGCTCCTGCGTCTGCACGCACACTTCCACCGCCCGGTCTGCACGCGAGAACTTGAGGGCGTTGCTCACATAGTTCGTGACGACCTGTTCGATTCGGCTGGCATCCGCGAGCACCGCAACCGGACACGCTTCGGTGACCCAGTGGATCGAGCGCTCGGGGTTGAGCGCCATTTGCTCCGCCACCGCCTCGCCCACCACGCTCACCAGATCACACGCCTCCAGCCGCAACGCGAACCGCCCGTGGCGCACCCGCGTCTCGTCCAGCACATCCTCCACCAGCCGCGCCATGCGCTCCAAGCTCCGGTCGCACCGGTCGATCAGGGTGCGCAGCCCGCCAGCCGCCTCGGTGTACTCCTCGCCATTCCTGACCAGGCGCAACACGGTATCGAGCCGCCGGGTCATCAGCTGGACGTTGCCAATGAGGCTGGTGAGCGGCGTCCTCAGCTCGTGAGCGGCCATGCTCAGAAATGTCTCCATGCGCTCGTTCGCTAGACGCATTGCCCGCTCCTCGGCGCGGGCGGCGTCACGCTCGCGGCGCATCTGCTCCTTCTCGAGATATATGACCGCCGGCCGCAGTGTGGCCAACAGCACCAGGGCGAGGCCCACTGCTGCTGGACTGATGAGGTCAGCCGTGCTCTGCAAGGTGCGCATCGAATGGACGATGATCACCAAGCCGGCTCCCACCCCGACGATGCTGGGCACGACAAATGTGATGCCGTCCAGCATCTCCCGCCGGGAAAGGCGTGCTACGCCACCCCGCGGGCGGGACGGCAGCTCGGATGGAATGAGGCGCAGTCGTACCAGAGCGGCCAATGGGATGAGCAGATAGCACATGAACCAGAACAGGTCGGGTGCGCTGCCCGTGCGGTAGGTGTACGGCGGGTGGAGCAGCAGCGCGGCGGCCCAGGTGTCCCCCACGAAGAGCGAGGCGACCGCCAGGCTCAGGAGGGATATGCCCACCGCCTCACTGGTCGTGCGTCGGACTCGCCACAGGGCCATGACGAGTCCGTAGAAGAGAAGGAGATCGCCGAACTGGTAGAACATGCTGATGCTTTTACTCAGCTGGGATTCGCCCATCTGGCGGGATATCGGCAGCAGCACAAAGTACCACGAGAGGGCAGTGATGGCACTCATCCACAGCAGCCCATCGACCAGGACACGTAAGCCTGGTAGCCAGCCACCATAGGCGGGGACAAGGAACAGGGCGAGGAAGAAACAGGGATACTGCAGAATGAAGAAGAGATCGGGCAGACTCGGGAAAGGCACCCCATGCGGATAGATGAATATGTCGGCAAGCGTCCAGGAGGTGCGGGCTACCGCGTAGGAGAACAGGCCCAGCGCGGCGAAGCACCAGGCGGCCGCACCCGGCTGACGGGTGCGCAGAAGACACACGGCGACCCAGACCACGACGAGCAGCTGCGGCCACGCCAGCGCAGCGCGCAGCCAGTCCGTGTCC
>JBKQTH010000055.1:0-23376 GCA_052143275.1 Ktedonobacterales bacterium
AGGACCCTGATCTTAGCCTGTGAGCCCCAGTGGGCTACCAAGAGCATCGACATGGGGGTGAATCTGGAAGAGCTCGAAATCCTCGGAAATGAAGACCTACTTAGCCAGGTGTGGAGCAACTTGCTACACAACAGCATCAAATTCACCCCTGCTCGAGGCCGAATAGGCGTAGAGATGCACCGTCGGGGCGACGTCATCGAATGCCGGATCGCCGATACTGGGATAGGCATTGTCCCGGAGGCCCAGGTACATGTCTTCGAGCGCTTCTACAAGGCGGACCAGTCACGATCGAATACCGGCAGCGGGTTGGGATTAGCCATCGCTCGGAGAATTATCGAACTGCATCGGGGCCGTATTGAGATAGAAAGTGAGCCGGGCGCCGGGACGACGATGATCGTCTTGCTGCCACTGCCATAGCCGAGCAAGAAGGAACAGCCGCTAAGCCCACCAAAGCAATACCATGCACGAAGGCGTAGGTAGATTATGCCACGTACTCAAGAATCTGAAGCGACTATCGAGGTTGACCATCTGGTGAAGCGCTTCCTGGGTGCGCAGCAAACCGCGACAGTTATCTCATACAAAATGCTGTTGGATCGTCGTAGCTCACTCCATTGGATCTCACTGCATAGCGGTTGGAGCCTGTTAATATACGCCAACTACCGAACCAGTTTCCGTATGATGTCTCGTTTCGGGTAGAGAGTGGTGAAACGTTTGGGTTGCTCGGGCCCAATGGAGCGGGCAAATGGTAGTCGATGCCCTTCTACGCGGAATCGGGACGCCGCGCACGGGATAGTGGGTCATAGAAAGCCAAACGAGGCCGCCATGTAGATTGATCCAGTCAGCGGTGATCGAATTTTTGCTCAGCGTATGTGGGACGTCACCCTGCCGGATCGACTGAAGGTAGTCGCTGGAAGGCTTCAGCCAATCGAAGGTGCATGAACTTGCGTCGCGCCAAACCCAGATCGCCGGCGACTACTTCAAAGATCAAATCGTGAGCGAACGCGTAGGTGTCGGAGCGCTCATCACTGAGCAGCAATCCCGCGGCGATGGCCTCCTCCAGCGCACGCACGACAACTTCTTCTGCATGTCCCATCTGTCGGGCAACAGCGACCAGCAGCGAACGTGAGATTCGCGGGGCGGCTGCTGCCACCATGGCTATCACGTCCTGAGCGGCAGCCGGCAACGCCGCCACGCGCTGGCGTACAGATTCCTGGATAGTCCAGGGGATTGCTCCGTCGTCCGCCTGCTCAGCGCCGCAGGTGGCCCGTGGGCTTTGCGCGCAGCTGACAAGAAAGAACGGCACGCCACCAGTTCGTTGCACCACCTGTGCGGTTAGTTCTGCGCTCCAACCTCTGCCCATGGCCTGAAGCACATGTGCCAGCAAGGCCGCCGATTCCGCCGCGGAAAGCGGGTACAGGATATAGCGGTCTACCAGCCCATCGCGCGCCAGTTCGGCTAAGGTAGCGGTAAGAAGACTACCAGGTCGTACCTCGGTGCTGCGATAGGCAGCAATCACTCGAAGCGGCCGGTAACCGGCAGGTCGCAAGAGTGCCGCCAGCAAATCGAAGACATCCGCGTCTGCCCATTGCACGTCATCGAGGACTAACAGGACGCCGGCAGGACCGGCAATATTGGCAAGGAAGCGCTTCAAAGCACCGATCATCAGGCGGCGTTCTTGGTCGGAGGAGAGGGTACCGATGGGTGAGGGGACCGCTATACTGTCGGCCAGCTCCGGTAAGAGGCGAACCAGCCACGCGCACCCTCGCAATGTCTGACGTTGCTGCGCAGGCGTCCGGCTGGACAAGTGACGTGCTAGCGCATCCGCCAGGGTAGCGTAAGCCTCCTGGCCACCGCGACGCCGGCTGCCAGCAGTGAGCACGCACCAGCCCAGAGCCGCCGCCTGCATGGCCGCTTCCCGTAAGAGCCGCGTCTTACCGATGCCCGGCTCGCCGGCTAGAATCAACACTGGCGGACTTGTCCCCGCCAGTAGCTGGTCGATCTTCGCCAGCTCATTCAGGCGGCCAACCAGCGGAGGCGCCGTCGTGGAGAAGGAGCTTAAAACCGAGGGAATGTGGCGTGGTTTAGCTGCAGGCCGGTACTGGCGCTGGCGCCGTGCGGCAGCCACGAAGACTGCCCAGTCATCCTCGACCAGGCCCAGCGCGGATGCCAGCCGCAGAACAGTATCCTGGTGCGGCGTGGAGCGAACTCCCCGCTCCAGGTCGCTCACGCCTCGCGTTCCCAGGCCCGCTTTGTCGGCAATTTCCCTCTGCGTCAGGCCAGCCGCCTGGCGATGTTGGCGCAACAGCGCGGCGAAAGGAAAGGGCTCACTGCTTGTGCTCATGCTGGCAACACTCCCAGTAGCGCGCATCGCCTGAGTTGTCCAGGGCTACCCTCCGTGGTAGCAGGCTCTCCGGCTGATCAGGTATGCGCCGCATCCCGCGCGGAACCGCCCGCCCGCCGCTTGCGCCCACATCATACCATACCCTTGCTTCTCAAACAATACCTGGTCGACGCGTAGTGCATTGAGAACTGCGTGGTTGAATGCGTGCGCGAATGCGTGTATCACCCCTGGTGCTCAATTAAGGTAGCACACAGACTAGAGGCAACGGGGGAGGTGTTGCCCGCAGACTCGTACAAGCTACCGTGTATCGCACGTATCGTCGCGCGACTGCGGCAATTCTTGAGACATACGACCGAATCCAATGGAATCACGCATTTGGGGTAGACGAGACATCGTGACACGCTTTTAGCACTAGAGAGGAGCTAAACTGTACTGAACTCATCTTACGTCGAACACTCGCCAGGATCGAAGTGCCCTCATTGTTGTCGCTTGTAGAGGCCGTCAGATCGACCGGTGTGATTATCTCCGGGCACTGAGGCCAGCGGCGGTAAAAGCCAGCGGCGGTAAAAGCCAGCGGCGGTAAAACCGACAAATGCAAGCGATAAATGTGAACAAGATAGCGCTTGCGACAAGCCCGTGAAGGGAGCGGTTGCCATGTCTGTATCCCTGCGGTCCATTTTCATCAGCTACTCACATCAGGACACTACATTTGTAGAGCGCCTACGAGCGGACCTTGAGCAGAACGGATTCACCATCTGGGTAGATAAGATAGGCTTGAAACCAGGTACCGAAGACTGGGACGAAGAACTGCGTCGGGCGCTCCGCGAGGCCCAGGCCATGGTACTGGTCGCGTCACCAAGCTCCCGAAGAGCCAAAGCGGTCAAGGATGAGCTGCGCATCGCCGACATGTATCGCATTTTCGTCATACCGGTCTGGGCGGAAGGTGAGGAATGGATGGATTCGATACCGGTAGGACATGGTGGTATGCAGTACTGCGACGCTCGCGGAGACAAGTATGAGAGCGCAGTACGCGACTTGATTGCGGCTCTCCGATCAGACCCCAGCGTTTCACCAACGGTGTCTGATGACACACCTCCGCCAGAGCCCCGTAACCCCTATAAAGGTCTCGCCGCCTTCACCGGTGCCGACAGCCGGGATTTCTTTGGGCGAGAGAAACTAGTCTCTGACCTCGTCGGGGATATCCAGTCAGTGTTACAAGCGGATTCCAGCGGGGTGCCCCCAGAACGGTTGGTAGCGGTACTGGGACCCAGCGGATCCGGCAAGTCGAGCGTGGTCATGGCCGGCTTGTTGCCCAGACTGCGCGCGGAAGCGCTACCGGGAAGCGACCGCTGGGTATATCTGGATCCTATGGTTCCGGGTGTGCGTCCTATCGAGGCGCTCGCTTCTACGTTCTACCGATCGCTACCGCAGCGAAGTATGAAATCCCTGCTCGAGGATCTGAACGACACCGAGACTCGTGGTCTGCAGCTGCTCGCCTCCAGCATACCCAGAGGCCAAGGAGCGCGGGTCGTGCTCATGATCGACCAGTTCGAGGAACTCTTTAACCTGACGAGCAATGAACGCGATCGCCAGAAATTCATTGACCTGTTACTCACCGCCGTCACCGAGCCCCACGGGCCGTTGCTGGTTCTGTTGACCCTACGCGCTGACTTCTATGACCGGCCGATGCAGTATTCTGCACTTTACCAGGTGCTGCAGCATCACCAGCGCTCCGTATTGCCGATGGATGTCGACGATCTACGAGACGTGATCGAGAAGCCTGCCAAACTTCCCGATGTCCAGGTGGCCTTTGAGGGGCGGCTGGTAGGTGATCTACTCTTTGACGTATACCGGGAGGTAGGTGGGCTGCCACTTCTCGAGTTCACTCTGGATCAGCTCTTCCGCCGACGGGACGATCGCCTATTGACCCAGGAGGCCTACCGCGAGATCGGTGGGGTTCGAGGCGCCTTGACCAAGCAGGCGGAAGATACCTACGATGGACTACCCTCCGACGAGCATCGCCAGATGGCTCAAGTTCTGTTCTTGCGTCTGATCGATCCCCGTGAGACCGAGCAGGATACCACACGCCGGCGTGCCACTCTGCAAGATCTCACCCTTCCCAATGAACACAAGTCTCACGTACTTCAAGAGGTCACCAATACGTTTGTCAACGCTCGGCTGCTGGTAGAGGATAAGCAAGATGAAAAAGTTACCGTCGAGGTGGCGCACGAGGCGTTGATACGCAGCTGGCCACGGCTGGCTGGCTGGTTGCTTGTGGGACGAGATGACGCGCGGCTCGAGAAGCGCATCGGAGAGATCGCGGCAGAGTGGTCCAAAGCCAAGTCCGAAGATAGGAAGCAGGATCTGCTCTATAGAGGCGGCGTACTGGCTGACGCTCAGAGCTGGCTTGAGCGAGGTGGCGAGCCGAGCGCAAATGAGCTGGCCTTCATCCAGGCCAGTGTGGAAGCCAGCGAACGAGAGAAACTGGAAGCTAAAAAGAGGCAGGAACGTGAGCAAGCCATGCGGCGCCGCATCCGCACCCTGTGGATCGGACTAACTGGCGCTGTTGCGCTACTGGTGGTGTTCGTCGTCATACCCTTGTTGGCCTTTCAAGTGCATGAGCTTCAGACGAGACTCGGCACTGCTCAGGCTCATGCACAGAAAACAGTCGTCGTCGCTCAGGCGACAGTCGGCGCTGCTCAGGCTCAGGCAGCAGCAGTTGGTGCTGCTCAGGCAACGGTCGGTGCCGCGCAGGCGACATTCGGCGCCACTGGTGCCTTGCTTTCGGGCACATATACCGTAACGAATTTGAGTGATAATGGTCAGGGATCACTGCGCCAGGCGATAACTACTGCTCACACGGGCAGCGCGATTGTGTTCAACAAGGGGTTGACGGGGACAATTGTGCTTAATAGCCCGCTGACCATCACGAAAAACCTTGATATCGAAGGACCGGGAGCGACTGCCATGACGATTAGTGGTGGCGGTAAAAATACCGTCTTCGATATCAGTGATAATGTGATAGTGACGATCAGTGGTCTCACCGTCACCGACGGTGACGCCACGTCTGGTGACGCCACGTCTGGTGGCGGCATTTTTGTGGGAGACTCAGGCCTCGACACTGGCTCAACCAATATCGCCAGCGTCGTCTCACTCCTTAAAGTGACGGTGACGAACAGCCACGCAGACTCCTATGGCGGTGGCATCTTTGACCTGGGTAACCTCACTCTTACTGATTGCATGATTACTGGTAACTCTGCGGGGTTTGGCGGTGGCATAGCCATAAACAACGGAGGCCACGCCGTCTTCAACAGTACGCAGGTCGAGTTCAATAAGGCACAGCATCTCGGCGGGGGCATATATAATTACCAAAAGGGGTACTTCTACCTCAATGACTCGGTGGTACAGGAAAATACGGCTCAGACGGACGGTGGTGGAGTCTATACGGTTAGTAATGTCAGTGCATCCTGCGGCGGCATATCTAGTACGGTATTGCACAACACGCCCGATAACTACAATGTCAATCCTTCTTGCAAGCCCTGATGACTCCCTCACGCTGAGCCAGTCTTGCCGGTCACGAGCGATCTTCGCCAGCCATCTCAGTGATAAAATCTCATCTTCCACGACAATCTAACACGTGTTTTGACAATATCCCATTGACCTCCAGGAGATTATTGGCTACACTATGACTGGGTCGACGCCACATGCCGCCAGCGGCGGCCAGAGGCGACCACTAAGCGGACGAGGCCAGAGTCATGGAGATCACCAAGACCCATAGCCTGCTATCTCACCTGCGCCAGCAGCTCTCTACCCTCTCGCCGGCCGAACGCCGGATCGGGGAATACCTCTTGGCGGAGCCGCGGCAGGTCCTACGTCTCCCTACCGACCAACTGGCCCGGGAGATCGGGGTCAGCCAGGGCTCGCTGGCGAACTTCAGCCAGACTCTGGGCTACAGCGGCTTCAAAGCGTTGCGACTCGATCTGGCGGCGGAGGTGAGCGCTCCGCTTCGCCTGGAGCTCTCCGCCATTGCCCGTGGGGACACCCTGCAGGAAATTGCCACCAAGGCCATCAGCGCCAACATCGACGCGCTATTGACTACGCTGCGCAGCCTGCAGCTGGGCGAGATCGAAGCCGCCACCCGTGCACTTCACCGCGCCCGCCGCATTGATCTGTATGCTAATGGCATCTCGTCATCGGTGGCGCTGGACGCCTTCAATCGCCTGTTGCATTTGGGCCTCTCGGTAAGCTGGCTCCCCGATATCGCCAACCAGCTCGGCTCGGCGGCGATCTTGAGTCCAGAAGATGTCGCGGTAGCCTTCTCTTATGCTGGGGAGACCAGAGCAACCGTCAAAGCGCTGAGCGTGGCGCACCAGCAAGGCGCCACCACCATAGCCATTACCGGTAACCCGAATTCGTCACTGGCGCGCTTTGCCGACCTCAAACTGGTGGTGACGCCACGTGAGCCAACCGCATTCCAGCAGAATCTGCGTTTGTCGTCCCGTATCGCGATGCTTGGGCTGGTAGACATCATCTACCTGGGCTTATTTTACGCCCTGGACGCTGCCGCCCTGGAGAAACTGGAGAGCATGTTACACCTCTATTATCACTGGCTGGACGAGTCCAACATGAACCCCATCGCGGAGCCGATGCCGCATGCCCACCGGCGGCGCGGCCGATCAAAGCACAGGGAAGGATAATTTCATGGAAACCGAATCAAGTGCTTCTCCAACAACTGTAGACGGCATAACCCATCGATTCGTCGAAACCAACGGCATCCGCATCCACCTGGCTGAGCAGGGAGACGGCCCGCTGATTCTCCTCTGCCATGGATTCCCCGAGTGCTGGTATTCGTGGCGGTACCAGTTTCCGGCGCTGGTCGGGGCGGGCTACCGTGTCATCGCTCCCGATCTGCGCGGCTACGGCCTGACGGATCAACCGACCGAAGTCGCGAAGTATACGCTACTCCATCTGGTTGGTGATCTGATAGGTATACTCGATGCTGCGGGCGAGGAGCGGGCCATACTGGTCGGCCACGACTGGGGAAGTGTGCTGGCCTGGCACGCCGGGCTGCTGCGGCCCGACCGCTTCAGCGCACTAATTACCATGAGTAGCCCCTATCTGCCTCGCGGCCCACTCCGCGGGCCACGTGGTACGCTGCCGCCGACTCAGGTCTGGAAGCTGGCCTGGGGCGACCAGTTCTTCTACCAGTCTGCGCTGCAGCAGCCGGGTCTCGCCGAAGCCGAGTTTGGCTATGACATCCGCACCAGCCTTCGCCGCTTGCTCTATGGCGGCTCGGGCGATGCCGCACCTGACGAACGCTGGCACCCCATACTTCCCGATCCCGGAGCAAGCCTGCTAAATTCGGCCGGCAACCCGGTGTCGCTGCCGGCGTGGCTCAGCGAGGCCGATCTTGACCGCTATACCGCTGAATTCGAACACAGCGGATTCGCCGGAGGTCTCTACTGGTATCGCAACATGGACCGTAACTGGGAGCTCCTGGCCGCGTACAGCGGCGCCAAAGTGACGCTGCCCGCACTCTTTCTCTGGGGCGGCCAGGACCCACAGCTGGAGATACCCGGCATACGACAGGGCATCGAACGCATGCCCGACTACGTACCCAACCTGCGTATGAGCCGGTTTACCGGCTGCGGGCACTGGATTCAACAGGAACGCGCCCCGGAGGTCAACGCCGAGATGGTGGCATTTCTGAAAGGTCTTGCCTAGAGGCTTCCGTCGCAACCAGACCTCGGTACACTAGTGATCACAGCCAGGTGGTAAAGGGAGATACCATAAAAGCCGCACTGCTACACGCACCTGATGGCACACCCGAGTACGGCGACTTCGCCGAACCGGTCGTGAGCGACGGTGCATCGATGCCGTCACACGCACAGCGGACGGCACGCTCGTGTACACCGGATACGTGGAAGCGCCCTACGGCACCCTTGCCGAACGGATGGCGGTGCCGAGCACGATGCGCCTCCCACTGCCCGCCGGAGCGAACCCGGTCTCCATTGCCGGCGGCCTCAACCCTGGCCTCTCGTCCTGGATGCCTCTGAAGACGCGCGCCGCTGAGATCGGGGCGCTCGCCGGACCCGAGGCCTCAGTGCCGGCCTCGCTGCTGCGCAGCCGCCATATCCGTATCTTGGGCAGCGGCGCCGGCTCGATGTCCATGTCAGATGTCATGATGCAACTGCCAATCTACATGCAACTGATTGCCGAGGGCCGTGTCCTGGTGCCAACGCGCACGTTCCCACTCTCCCAAATCCACCACGCCTGGGCGGCGGCAGCTGAGGGCGGACCTCGTGTGGTAGTGGTGCCTGCCTAGTACGCTGTCGGAATACTTGCCGAAAAAAGGGTGCCCTGCGGCGGGTGTTTGCAGAATGCGCTATCATGCAGTGGGGTAGTCAGGTACACAGCTAAAAAAAGAGCAGCCATGGAGATTCAGCCCTTCACCATCTCGATAGCAGATGAGATACTCGATGACCTGGTTGAGCGTATCGAGCGCACCCGCTGGCCCAAGCAGAGGTTTGGGGCGACCTGGGAGCAGGGTACCGACCCGGACTACCTGCAAGAGCTACTGGCCTATTGGGTTGGCACCTTCGATTGGCGCGCGCAGGAACGGCGCTTGAACGGATACCGGCAGTTCCATGCTGAGATCGACGGCATCCAGATCCACTTTGTCCATGAGCGCGCGGCAGGCAGTGGCGGCATACCGCTGATCCTTACCCACGGCTGGCCCAGTACCTTCGTCGAACTGCTGCCGCTGGTGCCGCTCTTGACCAATCCGCGGGCGCACGGCATCGACGGCTCCGCCTTTGATGTGGTCATTCCATCGCTGCCCGGTTACGGCTTCTCCGAGCGACCCTCTCGAACCGGCGTCACTACCCGCTACACTGCAGGTCTCTGGCACCGGCTCATGGCCGGGCTTGGGTACCAGCGCTACGGTGCGCAGGGTGGAGATTTCGGTTCCGCGGTGGCCACATTCATGGCACTTGAGCATCCCCAACCCATGATCGGCCTCCACCTGAGCAACCTGGACCTACTCCCCTATCTTGGACCGGATTCGCGACCGTTGTCGCCCCCGGAACGCGCCTACCTCGAGGAGTACCGGCGGTGGGCCGACCTAGATGGCGGTTACCGAGCGATTCAATCCACCAGGCCGCAGACTCTCTCCTACGGGTTGAATGACTCGCCGGCGGGACTTGCCGCCTGGATAGTGGAGAAGTTCCGCGCCTGGAGCGACAGCGGCGGCGCTATCGAGCGGCGTTTCAGCAAGGATGACCTTCTCACCACGACCACCATGTACTGGGTAACTGAAACCATTTGCACTTCGATTCGGGATTACTTTGACAATCGGTGGCACGCGATACCTCTGGAGCGAACCGATTTCGTAGGAGTGCCCACGGCGATCGCGGTCTTTGCCCACCAGTTCGTCCACGACGGAACTCCAACTCGCGAGTGGGCCGAGCGCCTCTACAACGTCGTCCAGTGGAGCGTTATGCCGAGCGGCGGCCATTTCGCTTCAATGGAAGAGCCCGAACTACTGGCACGCGACATTGCCGCCTTTTTCGCCGATCGCTGAGTCCCTGCTTGCCGGCCTCGGTCCGCGCATGGAGCGACTGCGGCGGCGCCATCAGTACCACTTTTTCCGCTGCTCGCCGCCATACCGGTAATCAGAAGGTAGCACATAGATACTCGTGCTGCTCGCCAACAGGCACCGATCTCTGGCTGCCTCTGGCTTTGGACACCGGAAAGGAGCGCAGGCGGCGGCTCAAGCCAACTCCCTGTATCTTCTATGGGAGGCGCATGCTCCGCCTGCAAGATCATGATTTCATTGATAGCTGAATCCCGTGAGTCCTCTGTGGTGCAGACTGCCCTCTCTCCGCTGTGGACGGTTGAAGCCTGTCTGCATGCCGGCAAAATGGATGTCGTTCGTTTCCTGGCCAAGGAGTCCGACCGTTCCTTCGCCTCCCTGGTCAAGATACCGAAGGAAGAGCTGGCGCAGCTGCTCTGTGGATTGCTGAACGAGAAGGCGTCCGCTGCCGAGCGCGCGGTGACGGAGCTGCCGGTCACCGTGGGCCTTACTCCACGCGAGCTGGAGGCAGCTCTGGGGTGCACTCGCAGCGAACGGCGTCGCTGGGTCGCGGAAGGACGATTGCCGGTCTGCGCGACCATGCGCATGTACCTGAAAACCAACAGGTGGGTAGACGTAGACCTGGTCGATCGTCGGGCCGTGGCCGCCCTGGCGCCTGACGCGGTTGAGCGCTGGCGCTTCGAACATCAAAAGCTGGTAGCTGAGCGAAGAAAAGCGGGAGTCATGCGAGCAATCGAGAGCCGTGCCCGGACACTTGCCCTACAGCAGGTGGCCTCGCGAGAAGTTACGGGACTCCAGGCTGGCTGGTTGGAGAAATCGGGAGGCGACCCGCTCATTGTCGCCGCCCTGACTGTGGCACATTGGACTGTCTGGGCCTCGCGGCGGGCGAAATGGCATCGTGAAGAGCGCGCCGAAGCCGATTACGGAGCGACCCCACGCCGCTTCCCTGTACGCCACTGGAAACAGGAGCGGAGGTGGTATGGCTACAAGGATCAGGCGCTGCATCTACTCTACCGGACTGGCTGGCTGCAGGTGCGGTTTTACCAGCCTAATCTGCTGTGGATCGACGAGTTGTGCGCGTCGCACTATGAGGACTGGTGCGAGGAGCGCAGCTTTCTGCACACCTCATTTGGCGAATTCGTCGGCCAGCACGAGAAAGAACTGGCACGGTGTGGGAGGTGCACAAAGGATCCGCTACATTACGCGCTCTACAGCCTGGAATTGCGACCGCCATTCTTGCAGGGCATGTCGTCGTACCGGTTCCATGTACCATACAGCATTGGCAAGACCTATCTGCCGGAGCGAGGTACGCTTATGCGCGTGGTCGAGAAGGAGGAAGCGGAGGGACTTTTCCGCTTCGGCCGCCCGCTCGAGGACGAGGAGGTGGCAAAATACAGTGACCCGTTCGTCGAACGCCACATCACGCGAGCAATGGTACAGCTACAGGCGCGACTGGAAAGTTGATTCTCGTGTTGAGGTGCGTAGCCTACGCACCGGGTTCCGATCCATACCGGTAGCCGGCCTACTGGAGCAGCTAGCCTTCCGCGTTACATGGCCTCATGCGCGACTGCTCCATGTCCTTATAGGCGAATCAGGCTGTGGAGGGTTGGGCTGTCGAGGAGTATATGGCCGAGGCCCAGTACAACGATAGCGATCATGAGTCCGAGATGCATGCGGCGAAGGGCACGGCGACTGGGTATGCCGGGTTTACGTAGGTTGAGCCCCAGCAGTACCTGAAAAAAGACCAGGAAGAGCGCGGCGCTCGCCAGAAATAGACCCAGCAGGTCGACGCTTTTCGCCGCTCCGGATCCCAGTGCGACTACCGTATGCACGAGGGTGACGGCAGCGATAGCGTAGCCAAGCCAGTAGTGCGGCCACATACGCTTGAGAAAGGTTCTGCCTTGCTGAAATTTGACCCGCAACGGCACCCCTTGCATTTGTCTTCGCAGCAGAAAGGGTATGCTGATGGTGACTGCGGTCATCACTACCAGCGACCATCCGCTGGCGCTGGCAATCAACAATGCCGGCATGCTTATCTTCCCCTCTATCTCACATGGTCATTCGGCTGGAGGCTCGCCCGTTGATTGTCGGCTTCGTTGCCTGTGGAGTCAGAGCGCAGGCGACCGGGTCCGTGCCGCGACCTCCAGGAGTGCTTCTAAAGTCTTGGTGACGAGTTCCGCACGGGCGTGCAGTTTTAGTGAACATTCCGGTCACGATCCAGCGCGTCAGCATGAGTACAGGGTCGCCGCCGCGGCGCTTCATCAGTGGAGATGGTTCCGAGTCTCGTCTGCTACTGGCAGAGCTTGGCGCTTCATCGCAGGATTGTATCAGACAGCGTATTTTCTGCCAAGGGGGAAGCTGACATGCGGTAGAGACCAGTTGGTTGAGCCAGCCATCAAGAATTCAGGCAGTCTCACGGAAAGCAGCCGAGCTAGGACCCTGTGCAGGTCCGCTATCTTAGCGTCGCGCGGCTAATACTCGTTGGCGGCATCCAGGCCAGCACGCCAGAGTTCTTCAAGCGTCTTCAGGTCCTCCAGAAAGTCGGATTGGCTCTGTTCGGATGGTTTCTCCAGTTCCTCGAGCACGTCGAGCGTAAAGGTTGACGCTCCGAATTCTTCCCAATCTGTACGTAGTCGAGGATCGACCGCCGAACCGGTGGTGACGGAAAATTCAAATCGGTTGCGCACGCTGGCCACATCGGCGGCGTGGCCCAGGAGGTACTTACCGTTGTGCGTGCTGGTTATCCTATAGACTCCACCAACGAGCCTGCGCTCTTTGTACGCCTGGCTCATCGCTTTTCGCCGGTTCATCATAGCGCATGCTCCTTTCACAGGTAAGCAAGTTTCGCGACGCCACCCGTGCTCTCGCACTTGGCACCGCAACTGGAAGGAACGTCCCCCCCCAGAGCTACTCGAGCGATAAGCCGGCCGGGAGGGTCAGTTTCATTGCCTCACTCTGCTAGCGGTGAAGGAAAGCGAATCCTGGGCAACGCCAGTTCCACGAGATCGCGCTTCTCCTCCAACCAGGGCGGAAGCTTTAAATGAGTGCCCAGCTCCTCCGGTGGCTCATCTATGGTGAAACCGGGAGGATCGGTGGCGATCTCAAACAGCACACCACCGGGCTCGTGGAAGTAGATGGACTGGAAATACTCTCGATCGAGCACGGGCGTGACATGCGCACCGGCCTCGACCAAATGGTCACGCCAGCCAAGCTGGTCCTCGTCGGTGGCGCTACGCCACGCCACGTGATGCGTGGTTCCAACAGCGATCGCCCCATGGTGCGACGTGGGGATGTAGCGCACATCCACGAAGGTACCCGGACCGGAAGCCGGGCTATAGCGCATCCGCTGCTCCGCCTCCGCGACGAACTTAAACTCCAGAGACCGCTCCAGGAATGCGACCGTTGACTCAGGCCGCGTTTCCCAGAGGGTGACAGCATGCAAGCCGCGTATCGCCTCCAGAGCCGGCACCGGGCCGTGGGTCCAACCGGTGCGGTTCTGGCCCTCGGCGTGCGCGACGATCTCGATATCCAATCCGTCAGGATCGTGGAGCGCCAGCACCGACTCGTCGAAGCGCTGAATCGGGCCAGTACAAACGATGGCATGCTCGTCGAGCCAACTTTGCCAGAAAGGCAACGTACCTGCGGGTACCGTAAAGCCGACGTCGGCTATCTGTCCGGCCCCCAGCCGACCTTGCTCGGCTCCCGGCCAGGCGAAGAAAGTTAGGATGGTGCCGGGAGAGCCGACGCTGTCGCCATAGTACAGGTGGTAGGCCTCGGGATCGTCGAAATTGACGGTGACCTTCACCAGACGCAGGCCCAAGATGCCGGTATAAAAGTCGATGTTGCGTTGCGGATCGCCGCAGATGGCGGTCACATGATGCAGGCCAGCCAGATGAGAATCCATGACTGTCTCCCTTGAGATGACGACATAGGTGCGGGTGATATTTAGCGCAGACGCCCCTGGCGCTCGTCAAGGGTTAATGAGATGGTCGATCGTCACCCAAGCTGCGCGTTCAAATTTCCCTCGTAGAGTCTCTTCGTCCTGCAACTGGAGTGCCACAGTAAAGATCCGGGGCCGCGTCTTGTCCCAGGATGAGACACCTGGGATTGAGCGCGCGTCCTGGTCGATAGGTAGCGGCTGGGTGGCAGTAGTGGTAGAGTAGGCAACAGAAAGAGTCTTGGCTCATAAAGCAAGAGTCTAGTCTTCGCCACGAGTTGGCAGAGCGGTTGGCAATCTGCCCGGAACATCGGGGCCGGGGACGAAGTGAGCATGGCGGCACTCCCACGCCTGATCATGCTGCAGCGCGGCTTCCGTTCCCTGACTTTAGCACGGAGGTGATTCATGTCCCCACGGCGGTACCTATCGACCAGTTGGTATGATCCCCGAGTCGAAATCAGGCCGTCCAAGATCCAGGGAGGCGGTATGTATGCCAGCGCACCGATAGTGGCTGGGGAGACGGTGTCGGTGGCGGGAGGCACGGTCATGACCGAGGCGCAGTTTCACGCCTACCTTGCCACCGTCTCCCACTGGAATGCGACGCAAATCGGCGAAACCCTCCATCTGGTCGATCTCGTCGCGACTCCGGAGGCGAGCAGCGGCTCCATGAATCACTCCTGTGACTCCAACTTATGGCTGGGTGATGAGGTCACCCTGGTGGCGCGACGAGACATCGCGGCTGGAGAAGAGCTGACCCTGGACTACGCCCTGACGACGGTGGAGCCCACCTGGCGGCTCGATCAGCCGTGCCGCTGCGGGAGTGCACTGTGTCGCCATATCATTACCGGCAATGATTGGCAGCTGCCTGACGTGCAACAGCGGTACCGGGGGCATTTTGCCCCATTCATTAATGACCGTATCCGCAATGACCGTATCCGCGCATAGGCGCCCTACACGGCGCGACCGCCGGTGGAGCTCCCACCGTCGGCCTCCGCCCGCGGTCGCTAAGCGCCCAGAAATTCCACGATAGCCGCCGCGAAGCCTGGGTCCAGCACGACACTCAGGTGGTCGCCGGGCAGGAGCCGTAGCTGGGCATTAGGGATGGCGGATGCCAGCAATTCAGGGCGGGCGGCAAGCGGATCGCTATCTCCGGCTATGACCAGCGTCGGGGCGGTAATCTGCTGCAGCGGTATGGAGCTGACCTGGCGGGCAGTTGCAACTGCGGCAAGCGCCTCGCGGTCTCCTCCAACCCTATCGGCGAGCGTGCGGAACGCCCGGGGGATCGGCTGCGAGATGGTGCTGGGATCAGCGGCCTGAAGCGCCGCGATAATAGTCGCGCTGGCAGCCGCACGCCCGTCTAGTCCCCCCGCCTCAACCACCCCGGCGCCCACCCCGCCGACCACCAGACGCCGAATGCGCGTATCTTGACTGGCGGTGCTGAGGGAGACGATTGCTCCCATCGAATAGCCGACCAGGTCGACCTGCTCTGCCCCGGTTATATCGATAAGCTGTCGGAGATCCTGCACCATCTTGTCTTCGCCGTAGAAGGCAGGATCAGGGGGCTTGGCGGAGGTGCCATGCCCACGTGCATCGATCGCGACCACCTGACGTCCAGCTTGAGTCAGTGCCGCCACGATTCCGGGCCGCACCCAATTGATCTCCGCATTGGCAATGAAGCCGTGATGCAGCAGCACCGGCGGCCGCTCGCCAGCGGTTCCCCAGGTCTCATACGCAATCTCAATCCCATCGAAGGAGAGAAATCGAGGCATCTACTTGGTCCTTTCTGACATGCGTGCCAAAGACCGCCCAGGCGCTTCACGCACCTCAGCTCGTCTGCCCTTCTAGTATAACCTACTGTTACCTGGCACAATTCGTCAGCTTCTCGCCGAGGCTCGCTACACCGTTGAGTCGTGACTCAACAACCCGTGATCCGGTGCACGTCGTCAAGCAGACCGTTCGTTTGCCGGAAACACGATCTCTCACGCTTCGCGAACCTAGAAATGATGCTAGCTATCTTCTCTCTATCGAACACTTGACAGAGAGCCTCGCTCCAGCTATCCTTCTATCGGACGTTTGTTAGAGGCAGGGGGCAAACCATGGATGTTGTAGATGGCTTCGATCAGTTTTTCTCGCAAGCGTCTCTGGGCACGGGCGAGAGCTCCTCGCCCCATGCGGCGCCTGGCGATGATCGGCGCCAGGCAATCATCGCGGCTGCCTACCACCTGATTGTCGAGAAGGGGTTTGCCGGTTTCCGGATACGTGATGCCGCAGAACGAGCCGGCATCACCGCAGCAACCCTGTATTACTATTTTCCGACTAAAGAGGCGCTGGTCCAGGCGGTCGACGGTTATCTTACCCAGCTGATTCTGCAGCATCAGCTCGAGTGGGCCGGCGATCCGTCGGCTTCACCTCGTGAGCAGCTGCATGCCCATCTGGCTGGAATACAGCATCTGTTACAGCACGACCGCTCCATCTTCGTCGCGCTGCATGAGTTGTATCTGCGCAGCCTACGCGACACTTCGGTGAATGAGATCCTGGAGGCCGGTGAAGTCGGCTGGCGCAGCTACCTTGCTTCCATACTGGATGCGGGCAGGCAGCAGCAACAGTTTCGCGGCGATCTCGACCCTATCAACGCTGCCTGGGTGATCATGAGCTTCATCAAAGGGATACAACTTGACATGCCAATTGAAGCGCTAGATGGCGCTATACACGAACTGGAGGCCTGGCTACTCCACTAACCCCCGGCGCCAGCGAGTCGAAAAAGGCGGAATTGGCGAAAAAGAGAAGTATGGGCGAGATTCTAGAATACGAGGAACACCAGCCATGAGACCACCACAGCGACTTGAGCGAGAGACCGTAGAGAGTCCGCCGGCCGCTGGGATAGAACCGAGGGCGGCCCGTGCCATCGCCTTTGTACTGCTTCTGCTCCTGGCAGCGCAGTTTCTGCTCGGAATGGTCGATAACCTCTTTGTGCAGATTCCACTGCAACATCCAGGTAGCGCGGCGGGCAACTACTTTGCCGGCGCGTAGTTACCGGGGTATTCTGGGCAAGTACCCAGGGCGCGTGGTGGTTACGTCTGCATGCTCTGTTGGGACTGCTGCTCGTCCTCACCGGCTTCGCCCTGGTTCTGGTGGCTTTCATTGCCCGGGAACGAGTCTGGATGCTGAACCACTCTTCCGGATGAATCCGGGAGGTTCTGGGGTGCACCACCGCCTCCGCTGTCCGGCTCTCACGGGCGAAACGCTACACATCCGGACTCTTGGATTGGGCTGGCTCCCCTGTCGCGGGCGACCGGCTCTGACGCACGAGCGGCCTTCCGCCGCCGCACGGAGGAGGGGCGTCTGCCACCTCCACTCGCCGGTTGTATGGTGGAATGGGCCTGCTGCCACGCCGCCCGCAGGATGGGTTCCCAACCTGGCCAGGCCGCTTGCGCCTGGTCCGCGTGGAGCAGATAGGTCTTTGGATCAACAAACCGTATCAGATAGGCGGAGTAGAGGTCGCGCTGCATCTCCACACCGCACCCCTCACACTGATGGACACGCAGAGACAAGGGCTTCTTCCTGACCTGGCCACATTGACAGGTTTGGGAAAGCTTGGTCGAACGTGTGGGCACGTTCACTATCATGCCGCCAGCGCTTACAGCCAGACGGGTCAGGATCGAGACGAACGTGCCCGGTGCGTGCCGCTGCACCGAGCGGCCAAACCGGCGTTGCCACGAGGAATAGGAGACTTTCTCGAGCAAGAAGGTGTTGCCCTGGCGAATCAGCGTATGGGCCAGCTTCCCATGCAGGCTCTTGCGATTGGCCTTCAGACGCCGCTGCCGATCAGCCAGATGAGCTTGGGTCTTGCGCTCTCGATGAGACACTCGCCAGTGCTTCCGTCCTTTGGTCCCGCGTTTGACGCGTCCATTGGGCAGGTAGTTACCCGGATTGTTGGCTCGACGCTGCCGAGCCAGATGGCGCTCTTGTCGCCGCACGGCATGCTCGCTCTGCGCTAGCTCGGCACAGAAGCGCTGCAGGTGCGCATCAGAGGGAGTGGTCACGGCTATGGTGGACGGTCCCAGGTCCATCCCCACGATGCCCTGTCCCAGCGTATGCTCGTGTTTCTGGTAGGGCATCCCTTCGCAGATGAGCTGAGCACAGAACCGATTGTCGCCCCCGATCTTGCGCCGCACCAACCGGACATACTTCACCCGGCACGCCAGCCCATGCGCCAAGACCGAATCTCGATGTTCGACACTCTTGGGCAGACGAGCGAGCAGCGTCACTCCTCGCCAGACCAGCCGATCGCTCCGCCACACCAGTCCCGTCTCGTTACTCTTGCCTTCCACCGTATCCAGCTGGTGCTTGCCTTTGAACCGCACCCGCTTGGCCTTGCCAAATGCCAGGCGTTGGACGGCATGGAATGCCCGACTTGCGAGCTTCTGAGTGACCGGAGCGTCCAGATGGAGCTCGATCCACCGCGAGTCATGACGGCAGTCTTTGGCATAGGCCTGCAGGGCCGCATCCGTCCAGGCATAGGCAGCACGAGCTGCTCGGAAAGCCTCTGTCCGCTCCGGGGTATGGCGAGGCAGGTGGCGAGCGTGCTGATAGGCCCGAGACTCGCGCACCAGCCGATAGCGGCGCAGCGTCTCTCCCAGGCAGGCATTGTAGACGGCTCGGGCGGCCTCCAACCGGGCCAGGAGCACGCGTTCGTGCTGCGGGCTGACCCGAAGCGGCACCTCACAGACAAACGATGGCGTCCGCGAGGCCGGCGGAGCAGACGAAGCCGCCGCTGGAGGTGCCAGCAGCCGAGCGGGCTCCTCGGCCGTCGGCGCCGCCGAGTCGGACTGCCTGAGGTGGCGGGGACTCACTGGCTGCAGCGCTGGGCGTGCGGGCATAAGTAGTGTCCCTCCTGGGGGAATGCAGGTGTTCGGCTGGTGAAGCCGGTCTGGGACCCTGGTTGCGAACAAACGTTCTTATCAGGAGGATAGCCCAGAACGCCTCGGTTGTCAAGGGCTTCGTGTCCTCGTACTTCGTGTCCGAGATGCCCGTGGACATCCAGGCGCGTTCATCCCCCGGATGAATCTGCGGGGCCTTCCGCGCTACTCACCAGTAACGGCCACAGCCAACGGCCTGAGAGCGTCCTTCACGGTCCGGCGTGAGGCACCTTTTTGCAGGTATTAGCAACCTGGGGGTGACTCCCACCCTTTCTAGTCATATTTCGGAGTGCTGGGTCTCCCCTCACCTGCTGTGCCCGAAAGGGTTGCACGGAAGCATGGTATCGAAGATGCTATCTTTACGTACCATGAGGGATAAAAATTTAGGAACCATGCGGGATAAAGATGGAGGTAACATACAGCACAAAGAATAGAATGAGCAAAGCTACGTTTACAAGGATGGCGAGAGTGCTGAGCACGATTCCCGCAATAGCCAAGCCCTTTGGTAGATTCCGTGCTGGATACCTGTTAGGCCGGATCACGCCCCATATGCCGGTAGCAATGGCGATAATGCCGACTACCACGGTACCTATGACGATCCACACCGGTACTTCAAGCGAACCGTTGTCAAATCCAGCATTCAGAGCAGCGACGATGAAGATAGGAACGGTAGCGACTGAAAGGAGCGCGAGGATAAAGCTCGTATGGGCAGGCCAATTACTGCCCCTGTGAGGGTTGGGGACGATTCCCCGGGTAGTTCCGGTTGCCATCGGTGACTGGGCCATGTGAGTCTCCTTGCAGGAACATCATGAGGACATCCACGGTGTCTAGACTCACCGTACCATGCGGTCCGTGATGAAAGCGTTACCAAGACCGCTACGAAAAAGACCGCCGGGAGCGAGATTGATCTGCAGCAATTGCCCAGGCATCCGCGCAGCCAGACCGTGAGGAGCAGCAGAGCCAGGGCGCCGGCGATGGTCGGCAATGCGGTGCCGACGATAGTCGCGTCCAGCGCCGAGATCGTTCGCAAGGCGGCGCGAGGCGAATCATTGCTTCACCCGCGGGTCGCCGCCCGCCTGATCACCGAAGTCAGGCAGGCTAAACGCACTACCCCCCCGCTTTTTCCGACCTGACGGAGCGAGAGCTGGAGGTGCTGCGACTCATCGCCGAAGGTCGCGCCAACTCGGCGATTGCCGAGCAGCTTGTCCTCAGCGAGAAGACGGTGAAAGGCCATGTGAGCAATATCTTGAGCAAGCTCCATCGCGAGGATCGCACGCAGGCGACGGTCCTGGCATGGCAGCAGGGCCTCATGGAGCGGGAGTAGCGCGCAGGCACGCGCACTCCAGGGCGTCCGCGCCACCCACCAGGTTCAGCTGATGCGAATCGGCTTTCCTCGAGAACGTTCCGAGCCAGAGGACCAGATCGTCAAACGGATAGCGAAACAATAGATCAACAGTTTTGGAGGTCCAGGCGCCTCATCTCAATCCGTCTCGAACCATCACGATGTCCCTTAAAATCAGGGCTCAGTAGCCAGACCAATCTCGATCAATTTCAAGTCGTTTCGCGGTTCTGCTGTCAAAACTTCTGTCAAAATTACGTGTGTTAAATCACGGATTTCTCGCTGTTGGCAACCTCAGGATGCCCTGGCGTTTACTCAAAGCCGAGCCAGCCCGTGATACTACCATGATACCTTTGGCTGCCCCGTCCGTTCTTCCTAATGACCGGACACGACTGGACGGTCAGTCATATAGTAACCGAGACTAAGAGGGATCACTCTAGCCTGCTGTTTGTTGAGCGCAGAATGGGGCAGTGCTCCCCAATTGCCACCTGCGTTGCCACCTTCTTTGTGAAAACATACCAGCAATTACCTATGATCTCACTTTATTTCTATCTCACTATGCTTACTTTCTGGAGACGCTTATGTCTATCCCCCCTTGCAAGCGAGTTTCCCAGCGTGGACAGGGACTGGTGAAATACGCGCTGATCCTCTTCGTAGTCTTGGTCGCCGTTGCTGGACTGATGTTGCCTGGCTCCCATTATTGTGCCTAGTGCCGTACTTCAGGCGTTGTAGGCTCTCGCCACCGACGCATGCTGCATGAACGTGAACAAGCGATAGACAGGACATCTGGCATGGGAAGGCTAGTCGACCAATTTTGTGCTGCTTGTGATGCAAGCGTCTACAAAAGCCCATCTGGGCAATCTCTTCTTCTCTTCATTTTGACGCTTATTGGCGGGTCACCGGTGATTGACCCACATATTCGGCTCGATCCCTATCTGGCTACGGTAGCTCACGTTCGGATTACGCTGGAACGAGTAGTCCACGGGTCCAAGGTGTCAGAGTCATTTCTGGTCGTTGGGCTTATCCGGGCGATTGAGGACGTGCTGGAAGACTGCTCGCAGGAGGCTCCTGGAGGAACCTCTGAGTGGTCTTTCGCCAGCCAACGACTGCTACGGCACGGTGTACTCATCGACTCGGATGGGGGGCTTAGTGTAGTGGGAGAGATTGGGGCACCGGCTCTCGACCAGCTGAAACAGGCGCGAGCTGATCTCGAGACATGGTGGGAACTCACCGAGCCGATTCTTGAGGAGCAGAACCTCGATCGTGCGATACATGACGAGGTAGAGGACGACGACTCATGAGAACGGGTCAGGTCCGGAGCAAGACCTGCCCAGCAAATCGGAGCTTGCCCTCCAGCAGAAAGGCTCACAATGTCGAAACAGTCCCACGAGTACCACCACGAGCCTAACGACTCGGTACCCGATATCAGCCAATTGGCGACCGCCCGACTGAAGCCACATCGGCCAGGAGACGAAACACGCGCACAGCAAATCGCTCAGCATGAGGTGGAGATCCAGCGCCTGCGTGAACTCTCGGCCGTTCTCGAACAAGCGATCACGGCGCTGGTGTTTCGTCTCTACATCATGCCAGATCATAGGCTGCATGAAGCGCTGGAGCACAACCGCGCAGATCTGCAGCGTTTCAAGGATGAGTTAGCATCGCTCCAGACGGAACACCAGCACACCATCGAACGCCTGCAGAAGCAAAGAAGATGAGGGGGTAGATGATCATGCGAGGTATCTGTGATTTCTGCGACCAACCTGCGACAGAGCGGTGCCATGCCACCAACTGCACAAAGAAGATGTGTGACAAGCATGCCCAGCGTCTGAGAGATACGGGTACCCAACCGCTGGGGAAGGCAAACGATCCGTATCTGGTTTTCTATGCGTATTGCCCAAATCATGCCAACTCTCTCGCCTCTCGCTAATTTGCTCTGCTTCCTGGTCTGGATCTAGAGCATACGCGCGAGCTACTTGGGGGAAAGAAGGCAATCCCGATGATCGTGCGCATCACTGAGCGGGTAGGAGGCAAACAGCAGCTCGTCGCACGGATGCGCGGACGCATTGCATTGGGCTGCCCCTCCTTTACACGGAGTGAGACGTCGGCGGACCTGGCAGACCATGTCACAGTGTAGGTGGGGCTGCGGAACGTTATGGCTACTCTTACCAGGACCGGCGCCAGGTGAACCGCTAGCTTCTTGGGACGGAGAAACCCTAGCTGCTCACCTGTTCAGTATACCTCGCTGGCTCCAGAGTCTTTCTATGGCTATTGCTGAAATGGACAGCAAGGTTAGAGATTTATCAGAATGTGCTGGTGCAACAGACTGTTGATCGCTGGGCCAAGCAGAACCAGAGGGGCAATCACTACCTCGGCGACGAGGGCGATAATCAGACCATACTCAATCATACCCTGGCCAGACGAATGTTTTGTATGTGTCATTAAGCATCTCCATAAGATTAAGTTGAGTGATACGCTGGCACATCCTACCGTTGTAGAACGTGGGGAGTGCGCCAAGGAACGGATATCCGTAAACTTGCCAAAGGCAAGAAGACACTGGGAAGGAGGTGTCTTGGGACAGCCGGCTTACCTGAATCCGAAAGGAGCAGGGGACCATAGCATGCCGGCAGTCGGGACGGAATGGCGGGAGGTGCCCCGGCTATTTGCGACTCGGGTCCCGCGCGATAAGGTAAGAGCTTGATTGCCCGAAGTCCAGTACCGTCAGGGCATGTTCTCCCTCTTCGATACGGCACATAAATGTCGAAGCCATCCGCTACCATAGGTTCATCCTCAGCCTAACGCCTGTAATTCTGGCGCCGGTACCTTCCCGCGGATGGGACATGGTCAATGAGGCCACACAAGGTATGAACGGACTACCTACGTCGCGCTATCACGTGCGGATATCACGGAACTTGGGATTGCCTACGGGGGGCGACCCCTAAGGCAACGGAGTCCCCATAGTAGTCGTGGGAGCCACGCCCCACCAGGGAGGACGGGAAAGCCGTCCGCAGGGCAAAGGGGGACAGGTGACAGTGATGCAGACAGACTGTGAGGTATGCGTAATGCAGGACGCCGCAACGGTCCTTGGCATCATCCGAGAAAGGAGCCAACAAGGACAACCCCTGGAACACGCCTATCGCCTGCTCTATAACCCGAGCTTCTACCTGTATGCCTACGGGCGCATCTCCGACAATGACGGAGCCATGACCCCAGGCGTGACGGGAGAAACGGTAGACGGCATGAGTCTGG
>JBKQTH010000056.1:0-32577 GCA_052143275.1 Ktedonobacterales bacterium
AATAGACACCTTCAAAATAACATGGGGCCGGCACTAATGTCAAGGTTGGCCATCACTCGGTGAGGTAGAATGGCCGCAATGCTCTTGCCTAAGACGCGGCGGTTGCCGTCGGGAGTGGAATAGTAGAGCCAAGCACGATGCTATTGATAAACCAAGCGCCGCCTGACTTTACCAGGTTTAGGGTCTGCAGCTGCCCGGAGTCATCATCTCCGCGACGGGATATGAGAGCGACAACTACTGCGGTATTGCCCGTTTGCACACTGCTCTGGATAGGAAAATCCTGGATAATGCCGCCTACCCGGTCATAGCCGCTGTAGAGATCGGCGAAGGTCTCTTCCGAAAGGCGGGCTTTGGCGCCAGTAGAAAAATAGCTGTACGCCTGGCTATAGTTCGTCTCGTGTAGCGCGCCGTAAAATTGCTGCACTGTGTTGTCAGGGTCAGCGGTGAAGCCGCTCTGAACAAGCGAATTTGCCCAGACCACCGCTACCGTTCCCAGGACACAAATCAATAAAGCCGCTATTCCCGCTCCGGTAAGGATGAGAGCACGTGTCGTCAAGCGATGTTGCGGTGGCTTGCCCAACTGATTCCGGTTGCTAGACTGAGACAATCGCCGCATCGTCAGGCTTATATCCGGGCGAGACTCTAACTCCCGCCGGCGCTGCTCCACAAGCTCTGCTAGTTCGGCGCGACGCTTTGGATCATTCATCATGACACTGCCTCAAACCTCGCTGCTGATTTGCCGCCGGTATCGGAGCCACTATACTCTGTGATGCTGCTTTTCGCAATGTGAGTGGTACAAAATGAGCGGGACGCCTTCGAACGAGCGCGAGTGGTTATGCGGATGAGCGCAGATAAGAGATATACTCAAAAGTACCTATGTCCTCTCAATCATCTCTATCATCTCTGGCGTCAGCATCGGTGACCGACCAGGTAAAAGAGTATGCTTACGAGTTAGGTTTCGACTTGGTGCGCGTGGCCACGGCAGACCCGCTCTCCAAGACCGAAGCCTGCTTGAAGGATCGCATTGCCTCCGGGTATTTCGACGGAATGGACTGGTTTTCGGCAGCTCGGGCCGAAGTAGCCTGCAATCCACGTGCGCTTCTGCCGGAGGCTCGCTCTATTGTCTCGCTGGCCACGTTTTATCTCACCCAGGCCGAACGTGACCAGACCACTCCCGGCGACCCTCATGGCCGCATCTCCTGCTATGCCTGGGGAGATGATTACCATCAGGTCATCCGCGAGCGGCTTGACCGGATTGCCGACTTCATGCGGAATTATATTTCAGGTCCTCCGGGAAAATGCATCGCTTTCGTGGATACCGGCCGGATGGTTGATCGAGCGGTAGCCGAGCGCTCGGGGCTCGGCTGGTACGGCAAGAACACGAATATACTCACCAAAGGTTGGGGATCCTGGGTCTTTCTCTCCGAGATCGTGACCAGCCTGGAGCTTGAGGCGGATGCACCTATCGCCGCCAACTGTGGCCAGTGTGAGCTCTGCCTTCACGCCTGCCCTACCAACGCCTTCGTGGCGCCCTACGTGCTGGATAGCCGGCGCTGCATATCCTACCTCACCATCGAGCTGCGCGGCAGTATTCCAGTTGAGTTGCGTCCGCTGATCGGCAGCCATATCTTCGGCTGCGATATCTGCCAGGAAGTCTGCCCGGTCAACCAGCTGGCGGAGAAGCGGCTGCTCGCTCGCGGATGGCCGCGGCAGGACGGTGGTTACCGGCCGCGACTGGAGTTTGCGCCAAAGACTGAGATAGGATCCAGCCCGGCCCTTCTGCCGCTTCTCGCTCTGGATGAGGATGAGTTCCGCCGGCGCTTTAACAACAGCCCCATCAAACGAGCCAAACGGAGGGGCCTATTGCGAAACGTCTGTGTAGCACTGGGCAATATCGGGGATCCGATAGCCGTGCCGGCATTAATCGCCGCTCTCTCCGACAAGGAGGCGCTGGTTAGAGGGCATGCGGCCTGGGCGCTCGGCCGTATTGGAGGCCAGATGGCGCGAGCGGCGCTGGTGCAAGCGCAAACCGCCGACCAGGATATAGCGGTCAGGGACGAGGCGCGTTACGCTCTGGCTCTCTGTGATACTCAGGCACACGGACAACACCGTTCCCGTTAGAAGCGGTGGAACGGTTCCTGCATCACTACAAGCTGCCGGGCGACCTCGCGTACCGCAGCCGCCCAGCTGGTGGGCTCATACGCAGGTTCCCATTCAACAAGAAACCAGTCTCATCGATGGTAAGATACATGTGCTGTATGCAGTGTTGCGATATTTCTCGGCCATTCAGGGGTCCCAGGCATGAAAATAGCGAGCCTGCCAACCAACCTGGCGACACCGACGCCTAGCCTCCTCGAGGTGGCTATTGCTTTCGGAGTGGCCGCCATACTTGGGGCTCTCCTCTGCTGGCTCGTGCTGGTTGTCAGCACCCACTGGCATATTATGTCGCTTCCCAAACCGCATCACATCCACAAGCATGCGGTGCCGCGCTTAGGCGGCGTCGGCATCTTCCTAGCATTTTTCCTGGTCTCGCTGCTTTTCTTCCAGCCGGTGAATAGCTATGAGCGGCATGTCTATTTGGGACTCATTGCTGCCTCCTTGCTCACCGTCATCATCATGGCATATGACGACGTTCGTGGTCTGGCTCCATTACCCCGGCTGATTATGCAAACGGTGGCGGCCTTTATCGCAATGTTTCCCGCCGGTTACCCCGGAACTCTGATTGAGGTACTTCACAATCCGCTTATGATTAGCAACCAGGGTCAGATACCATTGAGTCTCTGGCTGGCGGTGCCATTCACGTGGTTCTGGATTGTGGGAATGATGAACACCATCAACTGGATCGACGGCGTCGATGGACTGGCCGGTGGCGTGGTAGTTATTACCGCGCTGGTCATGGCAGCGATAAGCTGGCTACTCGGCCAACCGGCGGCAGCGTTGCTCTGTGCCGTGTTGGCTGGTGCGACGCTGGGCTTTTTGCCGCTAAACTGGCACCCCGCTCGCCTCTTCATGGGGGACAGCGGTGCCATGTTCTTGGGGCTGGCGCTGGCAGTCCTGGCCAACGTAGGTGGAGCGAAGCTGGCCACAATGCTGCTCTTGCTGGGTCTGCCGATTCTCGATACCGCGCGCGTCATCTATACACGAATACGTCAGGGCCACTCGCCGCTTCACTTTGACCTGACTCATCTTCATCACCGGCTTCTGGTTGGAGGGCTGGGCCAGCGGAAAATCGTGCTGCTGTTTTACAGCATAACCGGCTCTTTGGGGGCAGTAGCCATCATCGCCGCCTATCTGCAGACACGAGCCGGCCTGTGGAGCGTCCAGATACATTTATGGGGCAGTTTCTACCTCTCGGTTAGTGAGCTACCTACGCTAGCCGGTCTGGGTCTGGCGCTGCTGATAACCCAAGTAATCTGGCGCTACGCCGCCTACCGGCGGATGCGTTCCGGTATTCCTCCGGGTGCTTCATCGGCTTTTCTTACCCTGGGGAATACTCGTGACGCGGGTAGCGAACCATCCGTACCCCGGCCACCGCAGAAAATTGTTACCCTGAAGTAGTAACTGAAGGCGCCCAAAGGGAGCTATTTTCTCGTGAAGTCCACGGCACAAAATGTGCTTCTGTCCGAGGGAAACTCAATTGCAAAACCAAGGGCCTTATTCGTGAGAAGGGAGACCGCCAATGTCGAATTCGCCAATCTGGCAGGACCAGGAAGATCTAACGCAACCGCGGGGCTATTTTCAGATTCGCAAGCCCATAAGAGCTCCGGCGCCCTCATCGCCAGCCAGTGAACTCGACATAGGAACCGTCCTCGATCCCCATAACCGCGTCTATCTTGCTCTCAGTCTTTTGAGTTTGGTTGCGCTGGTAGCTTTCTTTATGCCATACTTTACTGTCTCTACAGTAGTGTCCGGTACGCCCACATTCTTGAATATTCCGCTGGCTCAGTCCAGCCCGCTGCCAACTGCAGGCTCGGATGCCGCCAACGGCTTTCCCTGGCTCTGGCTTGTCTTAATGGTAGCGGTCATCGACATCACGGTGGCAGCCGTCCTCATGCTGGACAGCAGCGGTACCCTATCTGGCGCAGTGCCGCCGATAGTCGGCCCCATTGTCTTCCTCATCTCCGGACTGGCCGGCTTTATCGTATTGCTCATTTCACTCTTCGCCGCCAATAGCGACATCTCCGTAGTAAACCAAATTCGTGCAACTGCCGGGTATCACGTCATCCTGGGCATCGGGCCGGGATTCTGGGTAAGCTTGCTTGCCATGCTATGCATAGCCATACTAGGGGGTGTCACCCTGCGCCACGCCTGGTAAACCTGCCGCAAGCATCGGGGGAAGTTATACGCCACCAAACCTCCGTCTAGTGCTCGCGAATCTCATTGAAGGCGAATTCGAAATGACGCATCTGGATCAGGGGAAAATCCGAATTGGCAAGCGGCCCTACCGGGACCCCTGCCAGCCTCGCATTGGGCGCGGTGGCTCCGCGCGCACGAAGCCACTCCGAAAGCGTCAGATTGGCGGCGCGCCTGCAAGCATTCTCGATGTCGGCACCCGAGAAACCATCACTTCGCTTGGCTAGAGTATCAAAGCTAATATTTGCCGCAAGTGGCCGGTTACGCAGGTGAATGGCGAAAATGGCTCGGCGAGCCTCGCGGTCCGGCAGGGGCAGCTCAATCAACGTGTCTATCCGTCCGGAGCGCAGTATCGCCGCATCGACCAGTTCGGGGCGATTGGTGGCCGCAACCACAATCACGCCACGCCTTCCCTCGATACCATCTAACTCGGTAAGCAGCTGCCCAATGATGCGGTCGGTCATGCCGGTAAAGCTAGCTCCACGCGCTGGAGCCAGCGCATCCAGTTCGTCCAGAAAAAGCACACAGGGAGCGACCTGGCGCGCTCGCTGGAAAGTCTCTCGGACGCCCCGTTCAGACTCTCCCAGCCATTTCGAAAGCAGCTCCGGCCCTTTGACTGAAATAAAGTTAGCCTGGCAGGCGGTGGCCAGCGCCCGGGCAATAAGGGTCTTACCGGTTCCCGGTGGGCCGCTTAGCAGCACTCCACGAGACGGGTCAAGGTCCATAGATGCGTAGATATCGGGATAGCGCAGCGGCCACTCTATGGTTTCGGTTAGAATTCGCTTCACCTCCGCCAGCCCGCCGACGTCGTCCCAGCTCGTGCGAGTCAATTCTACCGCTACCTCGCGCGCTGCCGAGGGCTCGATGCCCTTTAGCGCCTCCAGGAAGTCGTCCATGGTGACGGTCAGAGAAAGCAGACTCTCGGTGGGAATGCTGCCACTGGTCAATATCGCGCGTGGGAAGGTCCGACGCAATGCCGCCATAGCCGATTCCCGGCAGAGTGCCGCCAAATCCGCACCGACGAATCCAGGCGTGATACGGGCGATCTCCGGCAAATCCACATCATGGGCAAGCGGCATATCCCGGCTATGGATGCGTAGAATCTCCACACGTCCAGTGAGATCGGGCGCATGCAGGCTGATCTCGCGGTCGAAGCGGCCGGGACGGCGTAGAGCTGAGTCCAGGGCATCCTGCCGGTTGGTCGCTCCCACCACCATGACTTGCCCCCGGGCGCGCAACCCATCCATAAGGGTGAGTAGCTGGCCGACCACACGCTTCTCAACCTCGCCCCATACCTCGGAGCGCTTGGGTGCGATGGCATCGATCTCGTCTAGAAAGATGACGCTGGGCGCTGATTTCTGAGCATCGGCGAAGACCCGTCGCAGCTGAGCTTCGCTCTCCCCATAGAACTTATCGATGATCTCCGGCCCGCTGATGCTGAAGAAGCGTGCGCTACTTTCGGAGGCTACCGCACGAGCGATGAGGGTCTTACCGGTTCCGGGAGGGCCATACAGCAATACGCCCTTGGGAGCTTCGATGCCCAGCCGGTCAAAGAGCTCCGGATGCTTGAGAGGCAACTCGATCAGCTCTCGTACATGCTGTAACTCGCGGCCCAGCCCGCCTACATCCTCGTAGGTCACCTGGCTGCTTCGAGGTTCGGTCATAGCGCCATGTGCCTGGATACGCAGACTGGTACCCGGCTCCAGGGTAACTGCGCTGGCCGGATTGGTGGCCAGCACCTGAAATTCGCGGGCTGAAAGCCCAAGACCCGGCACACGGACCAGGTCGCCGGCGATCACCGCCAGCCCTTTGAGCGAGCGAGCCACATGTCGTAGTTCCACATCAGTGAGAGAGGTAGCACCGGAAACCGGCACCAGCGCGGCGCTAATGGCTTGCTCAGCGGGGCTTGGCCGTACCCACACCAGATCTCCCAGAGCCGCTCCGGCATTCTGGCGGACCAGCCCTTCCATCGCGAGCGCCTGATCGCTTATAGAACCAGAGTCAACCTTGATTCCAGCCTGATCCTGCTGTTGGTCAGCCGGCCAGGGGTACAGACGCGCCACCGTAGCGCGTGCCCCCTGTATCATCACGACATCGCCGGGATCGCATTCGAGCGCAAGCAGCGCTGCAGGGCTGGCATAAGCTACGCCACGCGGAACCCCTATTCCCTCGATCGCGGTCAACTGCAGGGTAGTAGTCGTCTTTACCTGATCTTCAGCAGTACTCATATGCCTTACTTACGTGCCGGGTGAGCTCTCTGTTGTAGTAATAAGAATCAGGTGGCACCTAGACTACCAGTCTCCCGGTACTACCGCTCTTCCGCGGCGAAATTGATGGAGCTACTCGCGGGCAAGCTGCTCCAGCGCGCGGACCACATTCTCAGCTGTCGGGTAGAACGCGATCTCCTCCGGGCCATCGTAGGGAGCAGCCGGAGCGGCAACCGCCGAGATGAACTGGGGCGCATTATCCAGCTGCCAGAAAAAGTTCTCGGCTATCCACGAATGAATGTGACGTCCGAAACTGGTAAAGTCGGCCTCCTCGGTGACCACAATTGCCCGGTTGGTCACCAGCACCGACTTGCGTATGGCTTCCTGGTCAAAAGGCATCAGGGTGCGCAGGTCGATCACGTCTACTGCGCCGCCGTATTTCTGGACGTGACGCGTGGCGGCAATGGCCGATTCCAGCAGCATCATACCCCAGCTCACAATGGTAGCTAGCGGCACGCCGTGGCCTATGCGGAGGCTGCGAGCCTTGCCGATCGGCAGAGTATAGTAGCCCTCAGGCACCTTCCAGTACTCCGCCAGCTCAGAGACCAGTTCGCCGTCCTTATGGACGCGTGGCACATCGGCGCGGTAGAGACGGCCGCGCTCGAGAAAGACTACCGGTGACTTGGAGAGCGAGGCTTGAATAAGCAATCCTTTCGCGTCATAGGGAGTCGCGGGGCAGATTGTGATCAAGCCAGGCACATTGGTGAACCATGGCTCACCGGCGTTGGAATGGCCAAACGCTCCCCCTCCGGAACCGCTGTCGGAGATGGGACCACCGCCTCCCGAGCCGGACTTCATGCGCAGAAGCATCGGGCAGTTCCAGTCTCCAAAGGATTGGTAGTAGATGCGGGCAGCCAACCGGATCGTTTGAGTCGCCGACTGGTGATAGTCGACAAACTGGATCTCGCCGCAACGAGCCCGGTCGTCGACCATACCGCAGCCGGCGGCGATGCCGGCAATGAGCTGCTCGTTGAGCGCGCTCGAGATGGCGGTACCGGGATACTCTTTCACCAGCTTCATAGTCGCGTTGAAGACGCCGCCGGTAGGGCTGCCGACATCCTGGCCGAAGACAAAGAAGCCGGGATCTCGCTTTACAATTTCGACCAGTGCGTCGTTGATAGCCTCGACCATCAACGTTTCTTTGCCGGCAGGGGCATCGCCGCCGCCTCTGCTCTCCGGCTGGTAGTTAGGTATGTCGATGACTCGCTCGGTGACCCGCTCGCCAGGCACCTCCGGTTCATCCAGGACTTCGGCTTCGACGGCGTCCACTCGGGCCTTGGCCTCATCGCGGATCCGCTCTACATCGCCTTCGGCTATAAGCCCCCGCTCGACTAGCAGCTGCGATAGTCGCTTGACCGGATCTTTGGTACGCGTGGTTTCCTCGATCTCCTCGCGACTACGATACCGGCGGATATCGGTACTGCTGGAGTGAGCATCGAGCAGGCCAAGGTGCAGATGCATAAACGCCGGCCCCTCGCCGCGGCGGAGCCGCTGGACCAGTTCAGCGGCCGCGTCATAGGTTGCCAGCGGATCCACTCCATCTACATCCACGGCGATGGCGTCCATCGCACGCACCTGGGCGGTAAGATCACCGGCCCACTGCGCCTCCTGTTCGGTCATGATGGCCCAGTGGTTATTGCAGACCACCATAAGCACCGGCAGCTTGTTCACAGTTGCCTGACGAAGCAGCACATTGAAGTCATTGGTAGCGGCGCCACCATCTCCGGTAGTGAAGGTGATGATGCGCCGGCTGTCGTCACGCTTGAACGCCCAGCCGACACCGCCGACGAACGGCGCGAGCGCGCCTACTTCGCTGAAGGAGGGAAGTATGTGATATTTGCGGCTGCTGTAATGTGAGGGCATGTTCCGCCCGCTACACATCGGGTCAGTTACCCGGGAGTAGGCGGCGCGTAGCACGGCATGCACGTCGTCGGTACGCTGTAGCCATCCGGCAAGGTCACGATAGTAGAACGAAAGCCAATCCTCATCGTCCATGGCCGCCACAATGGCGGCCACCGATTCATGTCCGGCGCAGCCGATATAGAAAGGGAACTTACCCTGTATTTTGCGCGCCTTCAGAACATCGTTGATGGTGCGGGCCAGCACCATCGTGCGATAAAGTTCAACTGGATCCAATGTGCGGGCGCCAGTGCCCACCGCAGGCTCAATGACCTTCGCCGTCATCTCGTGCGTACCTCCCGTGCGTCTAGAGCTATTGTGCCCCAAAGTGCTGTGCTTTCCTCGCACTCGCCATCTAGACCATTATAAGAGGTGGGCTGACTCTAGCGCAACCGTCCCTTGCTGGTGAGCCCGCGCTGCGCCTCACGGCCCTGGCATTCGCAAAGTGCCCGGCTTTGCGCTAGAATTCGAGAGTCAGCGGCGTAGTAGTTTAGCATAAAAGCGTGCAAGCAGAGATAGCTCTACATGCTGATAGAGGAGTCATGCGTATGATTGCGGCCATGTTTCGTGTAAAGGTGCCTGAGCAGGCCCGTGAGAAGTTTGAGCAGAGCTGGACCGGACGCGCCGGTCTGGTCGACCAGATGCCGGGCTTTCGCGGCCTGGAGGTACTGAGGGATGAGCGAGAGGTAGGCACTTACATTGTCCTTACTCATTGGGACAGGCGGGAAGACTTTGACCATTGGGCCAGCAGTCCTGCTTTTACCGCCGGCCACATGCGCTCCGGAGAGTCAGGCGCGGCAGGCGGCGGAGTAGACTTCTACGAGGTGCTTCCCAGCTAGGATGCGTGCAACACTAAACCACGTAGGGGTTGCGGCGGAATCACCGCTCCGCCGCCGGGATGCTGTCCAGCACTTCCGGCTGTGGATCGCGAAGCAATGTCTGCGCCAGCTCTCCGACCAGGTCGTAGCGCCCGTATGACGGCATAAGATAGCATCCCTGTATCCAGCCGCGGGCGCGCGCGGTAGCAATGATTTCGTAGGCCATTTCAATGCCTACATCTCGCCCACGGTCGCCGGCGTCGCGCATGCGCTGGCGCACCTCCTCAGGAATGCTTATACCAGGTACCTCATTGTGCAGGTATTCGGCGTGTTTGGAGCTATGAAGTGGAACCATGCCGAGCATGATAGGCACCTCGACCGGACCAAACGTGGCAAAGAAGCGCTCCAAGGGCGCCAGCGAGTAGATTGGCTGAGTCATAATATATTGTGCGCCAGCCTGTAGTTTATGGTGCAGTCGGTGCAGCTCCAGCTCGGTCTCCGTGACCGGCGATGATGAAGACGGGGACGGTACTGCTATCCCCAGCAGCTTACGACGCGCCTGTTCACGATCGAGATCAATCAACTGGTCCTCCATGTTGAGGTTGAGCGCCGCTCCGATATAGAAGGCCGCCGGGGCGCCCAGAGCCGCTCCGGCGGCATCATGCCCGATGTTCATGGCGCGCAGAATCTCAATCAAGCCGACCGAGTCCACATCCCATACGCCAGTCAGATTGGGGTAGTTTCCCGCCCGTACCGGGTCGCCAGTCAGGGCTAGCACATTGCGGATACCAAGGGCATGCGCGCCCAACAGGTCAGACTGCAGCGCCATCAGATTTCGATCTCGTGTGGTGAGATGGACAATAGTCTCGAGATCGAGCTGATCTTGTAGTAGGCGAGCCATTGCCAGACAACTCATACGGACACGCGCCATTGGACTGTCGGCGATATTGACAAAACGAACGCCCATTTGCTTGAGGGTTGCCGCGCCGTCGATGATCTTTCGGGGATTGAGACCCTTAGGCGGATCGAGCTCCACGCTTACAACAAAACGGCCGGACTCAAGCTCCTGCTGTAGACCCGTCTTGGCGGCGGTCTCCATTTCGGCGTTCTTCTCGCCACCGACGACGCGCTCCGGCGCTGCCGATGTTGGGTGCGCCACCAACCTGGGAGAGCCGGCGGCAAGGGTCGTCGCCGGTGCCGGTAAATAGCTGGCCAGCGCATCTCGCATCGCCGCGATATGCGCCGGTGTCGTGCCGCAGCAACCTCCAATGAGGTGTACGCCGGCCTCGGCGAAGCGGCGCGCGTACTCGGCGAAGTAGCTAGGCGTGGACCCGTACAGGAAACGATTCTCTACCCGAGTAGGCAAGCCAGCATTAGGCTGCGCGGAGAACCAGATAGGCTTTCCGGTTGGGGAGGCGCCGGTCCCTCGGGATCTGAGAGTGGAAATCATCTCTTCAACGGCGTCCAGCGTACCCGCAGGTCCAATGCTGCAATTGGTGCCGATGACCTCCACCCCCATAGCCGACAGTGCCAGCGCCGCATCCCAGGGCGTCGAGCCGGAAGTAGACTCTCCATCTTCACTAAAAGTCATCTGGGCGATCAGGGGGAGGTTCGCCACCTCGCGAGCTGCTAGCACCGCCTGGCGCAACTCAACCAGATTGGAGAAGGTCTCCAGGATAATCAGGTCAACGCCGCCCTCAACCAACGCGGTGATCTGTTCACTGAACAGCGCACGCAGCCCAGCGAGGGAAGGAGCCGCCTCTTCAATCGTCGCCCCAATATTGAGCAAGCCCGATGGCCCAACTGCGCCGGCGATGAACACCGGTTGCCCGGCAACCTCCCGTGCCTCACGCGCCAACTGTGCCGCCTTGCGGTTGATCGCCGTAACCTGGTCACCCAATCCGTAGTCTGCGAGCTTGGCGGAATTGGCGCCGAAGGTGTTGGTTTCGATGACCTGAGCTCCGGCCTCGATGTATTCGCGGTGAATCTGCTCAACCAGCGGGGCATCGGTCAAAACCAGCTCGTCAAAAGAGCGGCCATGCAGGATGCTTTCCGGCGCACGAGCGTACAGCATGGTTCCCATCGCACCGTCACAAAGTAATGGCCCTTTATCTAGCCGTTCGAAAAACGGATCGCTCATAACGCGCTCCCCCGCAAGACCAGAATAGAGAGAATAGAGTTACTCAGCCTCATCAAAGAGACTCCGTGCCAGCACCGTTTGTTTCAACAGCATGAGATTGGTAAGCTGGCCGACTCCACCAGGGACCGGGCTGATAGCGCCGGCAACCTTGGCGGCGCTTGGGTAGTCGACATCGCCTACGATGGACCCATCAGCCGCAACGTTGATGCCGACATCGATGACTGTTGCGCCAGGCTGAATCATACCACCATCGACAAGCCCCGGACTCCCGGCGGCGACAACCAGGACATCGGCCTGGCGAGTCCAGTAGCCTAGATCCTGGGTGTAGATATGGCAGACCGTCACAGTTGAATCCCGGTGTAGCAACATGAATGCCAGCGGCTTGCCAACTACGTTGCTGGCGCCAACCACCACCGCACGCCGCCCGCTCAATTCGATCTTGGTTCGGTCTAGAAGTTCCAGGACAGCGGCGCAGGTAGAGGGTACAAAGCTGGGCAAACGTAGAAAGAGGTTGCCGGCGCTACGAATGCTGATGCCGTCTACGTCTTTACGCGGGTCCACAGTCTCGGCTACGGTACGTTGTGACAGATGCGGCGGCAAGGGTAGCTCGATCAGGATGCCCTGCACCGCGTCATCGGCGTTCAAAGTTTCAATCTGTTGTCGCAACTCCCCGTCGGTAAGTGTGTCGGGCAATTCGACAACGCGTGCGTCCACACCTACCTGTGCCGAAGTCCGCACCAGGGTCTGCGTGTAGATGGTGGATGCTCGGTCAGTGGTGCCTACTCGCAGCATGGCGAGACCGGCCGGAGATCCATGGCGGGCGGCATCTTCTCGGGCGAGTTCCGCGATATCCCGACGCACAGCCTCGGCAATGCGTCGCCCATCAAGTACCGTCGCTGCCACGAGTGAGCCGACCTCTCTTAATCCCTTCGCAGCCTGCCGTTATCGTGTCACCATCTCATCGGCCGGCCAGCTGACTTTCGCTAACTTCCTAATTCCTTATCCACGAGACGCATCACTCGCCGGCGAGCCAGCGCCGCCACCCGGATATACCGGGCGACCTGCTGCCGTGCCAGACCGGCGGCAGCCTTGTCCTTCATCAGGACAGCATTCGCCAGTACGTTCAGCCCAGCTGCTCTAACCGCCGCCTCGCCCAAGAGCGCCGAGCACCCGGCATCGCTAGCCAGTCTCCGGTTGCCGATCTCGGCTACCTGAAGCGCTAAAGCCAGTACCTGGCAACTCCGCTCCATCACGGCGAGCGGCGCGCGCATGGCAACTTGCAGAGCTTCCTGAATCGCGGCAGTACGTGCCGCCTGTTCCTCCGGTGTCGTCCTGGGATGGCTGTAGGCCAGAGTCACCGCAGCGAAGCCACGCTCATCTTCGTCTACCAGTGCCAATAGTTCGCTCTGTAGCTGCTCCGCCTGGACAATCACCGAGTTCATTTCCCTGGTAGCGGCAGCGTAGGCTACTTTACCGGCAGTAAACTGAGCAACCATCTCCGCCAGGGCCGCCGCCAGTGCGCCGGCCACAGCCGAGGCCGCTCCGCCTCCGGGTGTAGGGTCACTCGATCCCAGCGCTCTAATAAAGTAGCCTAAATCCTGATCAACCGGCACCAGACACCACCCTCGTCTTCTCTCTGCCTTCGTCTTCTGGTTTATCCGCCAATTCATGGGTAGTGTAGCATATGCTTAGGCATAATCTCACGTTAACACTTATCGCTTAGTGTTCCATAGACTCGTAGTCATCGGGTTAGCCAGCTACCTGGCCATCGGCGTCTCATTAATGCTAGGTTAATGCTAGGTTAAAGTGAGGCAAGTGATACGGCCAAGAAAGCGAGCCACACGAGAATCACATGGGACCTAGTCAATTACTCGCCCCCTAAAGGAGGCGAGCTTGACGCTGAACTCCACCGCAATTCTGCATATCTGGAGAGACGTGCAGCTTTGGCTTCACAGCTCGCGTCATCAGGGGCAACTGACAAATGCCCCGTGTATACCCAGGCGTGCCGGATACACCACGTTCGAAGTGCGATATTGCGGGCTCCCACCAGATCCGCATGGAGCGTATACTGACATGCCTGACAGACAAAGAGTAGCCCATGGTCGAGCCGATTCTTTCGGCAGATCCAGCCACAGCGTGGGCAGCTCTGACTGGTGTAGTCCGCATCCACCGTGATGCAGACTGATTCCGCCAGGGCAGCTTTGTACGCGAGGAAACTCCGCAACTCCGCAAACGCCCACCGGCTGGCATGCCGATTGGCTTTGCGTTGCTTCCGGGTCGCCTTCTTGCCGTGTTTGCGTCTGGTCCGCTCCCGGATACCGTTCAGGTCTTCCAGGCCGATCACACTGTTGGGATGCGTAGCAATGATGCGCCGACTGATACAGTGGTTGGTGTCCAGCTTCAACCGTCTCTCTCGTCCGGCAAGCTGCACCAGTTTCCTGGTGGCCGACCGAGTGCCTTTGCGCTGTAACCGCTTCTGCAGTCGGGCGTAGTGATCTGTTGTCGCTCGTACCTGCTTTCCACTATAGAACTGGGCCTCGTTGGTCGTCGTGGCCACCGTTGCCAGATACCGTTGTCCCACATCCACCCCAATGATCTGCTGGCACGACTCCGGCGTTGGCTCCGGTGTCTCGACCACAACGGACACGAGAAGATAGAACCGTTTCTTGGCGCGGTCATACCACAGTTTGGCCGCCCCAATGGTGGCGAGGTGGTGCAACAGGGCCATATGCTTGCTGTAGCCGGTGTAGGGGATGACGATCCGCCCACCGAGCGTGAGGATGCTTACCTGCTGGTCACCTTTGAGAGAAAAATCTCGGTGGTAATTGTAGGTCAGCGTTGGCGAGACGTAGTGGGGCGGCTGATCCAGGCCCTTGTAGCGCTTCTTGGTGAAGCCTCGCCGTCGCGCCTCCGCGTTCTTCTTCACCTTGGTCCACAACGTCTTGTAGGTGGCGCCTACCTGCCGGGGGACATTGCAGGCCATCTGCGCCGGCAAGCCGAACCGGGACCGCACCTGTGCATACGTCTCCCGCTGGAGCCGCTGCTGGTTGGAGGTTTTGCCATGGGCGAACGCGTAGGCACTGACGAGGTTCAAGGCATCACGGTACGCCAGTTGGGTGGTCCGGAGGACCTGGAACTGCTCGGGCGAGGTGGTGAGTTTGAGTTTGGCGGTGAGCGTGGTCCGCATGGAACAAGTGTACTACGTTCCGCTGAACGGTGTCAAGCCAGCGGGAGGGGCGATTCCTCCAGGGTCCCCTCGAAGGGGATGGGACTCCTGCCTATTCGTTGAACTCGTCGTCTTCGATCTGGCTGGAACAACTATCAATGATGACGGTAGTCTGGTACTGAACTGCCTACTTGAGGCGGCCCGCGGGCACGGATTGTCTGAAAAGCTGCAGTGGAGTGAGAGCACATATCGTTTCGTCAGGCTCACGCACTGTCCGGAAAAAGTTGTCCGGTGTGAGTGCTTGGAGGACAGGACAGTATCGCGAGCCACACTATGCGCATACTCGTACCCGACCACCCACCATCACCATCCGGACGGTTTGCTCCAATGCCGAGTGGTACCGGATCAACACAACATCGGCGATTTTGCCTGGCGCCAGCTCGCAGTACTCGGCCATCTTAACCGCACGGGCGGGATTCACGGTGACCAGCTTGGCCGCGTCGGGCAGCGTGCAGTAGCCGTCGTTGACCAGCTTGAACATTGCCGCCAGCATAGCCCTGGGATAGTAGTCGGCACAGAGAATGTCGACCGCCCCTGCCTGTATTGCCTCCAGCGCGCTCAGATGACCTCCGCTCGAGCGGCCGAGCAGCACATTGGGCGCCCCCATGCATACTGCGAGTCCTACCTGTTTCGCCCGGAGAGCAGCAGCGAGAGTAGTAGGAAACTCGGACATGTTCACGCCCAGTTGCGACCATTCTTCCACTTTGGCCGTGGAGTCGTCGTCATGGGTTGCCAATGCGATTCCGTGTTCCCGGGCGAGGTATACGGTGCGGGCGATGCGACGGGAGTTGTCCTCTGCCCGACGGCTCTTCTGGACCAAGTGCTCAGCGACCTCAGCCGCGGTCCATGCGGTCGTGCTGATCACATACTCCACATAGGCTTGCTCAGTGAGATACTGGCCTTGACCGGGAGTATGGTCCATGAGCCGATACCAGTTGAGCCATGCCTGAGCTGATGAGCCGTGCAACCGCCGTCTCACCTCGGTCGGATGTAATTTCCAGCCGGGCATGCAGGCGATGCCGGACCAGCAAGCTCTCGGTGGTGGAGAGCGCGTTCACCAGTTGGTCGATAAAATCTTCCGAACGTACTCCGAATTCTGCGTCGTCCAGGCTGAGTGCGTGAAACTCAGTTGTGATCCCACTTCCCGCCAGTCGCCAATCTATTTCCAGCAGTGGAATGGGCATGTCCATCGCTATGCTCGTTGCGTGCATATACGAACTGGTCGGCTGACCCGTCGGTGCCGCGACAGCTCTGGATCAGAACCTGGTAGCCGCGCTCGGCAATCGGGGACGCCGCCTAACTGCGTACGCTGCCGATGACGCCCACTTTGATCCAGCACTGCCGGATGCATTTGGCGGGTGGGTCCAGGTAAAATCGACGGAACTGGCTCCGGATGCGCTTCTGGCAGCTCTACGAGCTGGCCACTACTACTCCTCACAGGGCCCCGAGATCTACAACATCGCCTTGGAGAACAACAGCATCGCAGTTTCGTGCTCGCCCTGTTCCACTATTCTGGTAACCGGTCAGGGCGCATACGCCACCCTTGAGCGGGGGACGGAGATAACCTCCTGCACGCTCCCGATAAGCATGCTGGCGAAGTCATACCTGCGCGTCACCGTCATTGACGCTGCCGGGAAGCGCGCCTGGTCGAATCCAATTTGGCTCGCCTGACCCCTCTGTCTGTCAGCAGCAACACCGGCTTGCGGCTATGGTATGCCCGCTGTGCTTGAGGGAGCAAAGCGAGGTGGACGGTACGCCTTGGTTGCCTGTTCAAAGGCGTATGCCAGCGCAATGAGACGTGGCTCGCTGAATGCCCGGCCCATCAAGGTAATGCCGACCGGTAGTCCAAAGGGATACCCTGCTGGAATACTGATCGCCGGGTACCCAGCCAGGGCAGCCGGCTGTGAGCATCCCCCCAGTCCATGGTCACCGTCTACCAGGTCGATTTTCCAGGCCGGGCTGCCGGTCGGCATCATCAGCGCGTCCAGATGGTGCTCGTCCATAACCGCGTCAATGCCTTCCTCGCGCGCCAATCGCTGGTTTTGTGACAGCGCGTCCCGATACTCCGGCTCGCTGAGTGGCCCTTTGGCCAGAGCCATCTCCAGATATTCCTGCCCAAAGTAAGGCATTTCCTGATCGCGATGTGCGTTATTGAACTCGATCAATTCTAAGAGCGAATGTATCCGGGCCTCGGATGGTAGAACTGCTAGGTAAGCATTCAGGTCAGCGTTGAATTCATACAGAAGCACCGTCAGCTCTGACGTAGAGTCCTGTATGGCCTTGGCGGTAGCAATGTTGGCGGGGTCAACGATCTGGGCGCCAGCCGTTCGCAGCACCTCGATAGCCGCCTCAGCGACAGCATCGCTATTTGCGCTGTAGCCAAAGAAGATCTCGCGGGCAATGCCGATACGTGCCCCATTGAGGGCCCCAGCGTCCAGAAACGCGGTGTAGTCCACGGCAAACTGGGCCGACCGGGTAGCGACATCACGTGGGTCTGGTCCTGAGATAACTCCAAGTACCAGAGCTACATCGGCAACGCTGCGCCCAAAGGGTCCAACAGTATCCTGGCTATGAGCTATGGGTACGACACCGGAACGGCTGACTAGCCCCACTGTAGGCTTGAGTCCGACGACGCCGTTGGCTGAGGCCGGGCACAAAATCGAGCCATCGGTCTCAGTACCCAGAGCTGCCACAGATAGGGCAGCGGCCACTGCTGCGGCCGACCCGGAGCTGGAACCGCATGGAGTACGGTCCAGCGCATGGGGATTCAGGGTCTGGCCGCCACGAGCGCTCCAGCCACTGGACGAATGACTGGAGCGGAAATTGGCCCATTCGCTCATATTGGTCTTGCCGAGCAGAATCGCACCTGCGGCGCGTAGCCTTTCAGCAGTGAACGCGTCACGCTGGGGAAAGCTCTCCGCGAGGGCCAACGAGCCAGCACTAGTATGCACTCGGTCGGCGGTTTCAATATTATCTTTGAGGAGAATAGGAATGCCGTGAAGTAGTCCACGTGGTCCGGTAGAGACGCGCTCACGGTCCAACGCATAAGCGATCTCTTCGGCGTCAGGATTGACTTCGATGATGGATCGGAGAGACGGTCCATGCCTGTCTACCGCCTCGATCCGTTCGAGATATCTCTGGACCAGCTGTAGCGCGGTAAGCTCGCCAATCGCCATTTGGGTCTGCAACCTGGGAATGGTTGTGGTCTCTAACTCGTCGTCGGGGCTAACCGATGCGCTCATAGGGCAGATGCTCCTTCCAGAAGTTGGGGATTAAGGGCTGGCTGCGCACACATACTACGCCTGATAATCGGTATCTGCAACTACCGCTGCCGGCGCTAAATTCCGGTCTCACGCATTGGCCTTGGCTGACTCACGAGTATGGAGCTGCCCACAGGCCGCGGCTATATCATCACCACGCTCGGCGCGCACACTATTGCTGACTCCTCCAAGAGAGAGCTCGGCCCGAAAGCTCCGGATAACTTCACTGGTTGGGGGGATATACCCGGCGCTGGTAGCGTTCACTGGAATCAAGTTCACATGGCAGAGATGGCGCAACGGTGAGAGAAGAGCGGCCAACTCGCGAGCATGCTCAGCCTGATCGTTTATGCCAGCCAGCAAGACGTACTCGAAGGTCACCTGGCGGTTGGTGCGTGCCGCGTATGTCCGGCAGGCCTCCAGCACAGCCGGAATAGGGTATTTACGGGTCACCGGCATGGTACGCAAGCGCATCTGGTCGTTTGGCGCGTGCAAGGAGATGGCGAGATTTATCTGGAGCGGCTCAGCGGCCAGCCGAAGTATGCCCGGGACCAGGCCTACCGTAGAGATAGTCATATGCCGAGCCCCGATGTTGAGTCCGTCAGGCATGTTCAGCGTGCGTACGGCCTTGAGTGTATTGTCATAGTTGTGCAGAGGCTCACCCATACCCATAAATACCAGATTGGTGATATGGTCAATGGTCCGTCCATCCGGTGCACGCCAGGGGGTGGCTCGCAACAAACGGGCAAAATAGACCACCTGTGCCACTATCTCTCCGGCAGTGAGGTGGCGAAAAAAGCCCATCTGGCCGGTGGCACAGAAGGTGCATCCATAGGCACAACCAGCCTGTGTGGAAATGCAGACTGTCGCACGGGCTCGTCCTTCGCTGGAATTTGGATAGAGCATCAGCACTGTCTCGATAAGGCGTCCATCCGTTAGTTCAAGCAGCAGCTTACGGGTACGTCCATCCTTTGCCGCCAGCTCAGCTCGTACCTTTGGACCCTCGATCGTGGCCTCCGCGTCCAGCTGGGATCGGAGAGTGGAAGGTAACGTGCGCATCGACGCAAAATCAGGGACCAGTGACTGATACATCCACGCACAGAGCTGACGGGCTCTAAAGGCTGGCAGTCCCCGCTGAACCATCCAATCGCTCAGCTCGGCAAAGCTTAGGCCAAAGAACTCGGTGCGTACCGCCGGCACTGAAGTCGAATCCTGCGGTTGATGCAGTGTGGTTTCTCGTGCAGTTTGAGTCATATCTCGTCGAAAATCCTAGGAACCAAGTAGCGCGCCCGCGAGCGACGAGTGGCCGCGCAGCACCAGAGTCGAGGGCAGCGCACGTTTCCCCGGTAATTGTATCACGTCAAGGGCGAGAGCCCCCTCGCCGCAGACACAGCCAAGCGCCTGATCTCTAGAAGTCTCACCGATGAGAAAGCACGTTCCCGGCCGGCCCTCATGCTCTCCCTGACCTTCATACAGGACATGAGCCCGTAGCACTTTCACCATCTGGCCGCTCCAGGTGGTGTAGGCACCCGGCCAGGGGTGGTACGCTCTTACCTCGCGTTCTAGGATTACCGCCGGACGGCTCCAGTCGAGAAGTCCGTCCTCCTTGGTCAAAATACGAGTCAGGGTTGCCTGGCTGGGATCCTGAGGCTGCGGCGTGATGGCACCGAGCAGCCAGAAGGGCAATGTCTCCAGAAGCGTGTCAGCGCCCAATGCTCCGAGTCGCTCGAAGAGAGCTCCCGCCGAATCATCCGGTGCTATGGGAATGGCCCGCTTCGCCAGTATAGGTCCGGTATCCAGTCCCTCATCCATCAACATAATGGTCACGCCGGTTTCCGAGTCTCCGGCAAGTATTGCCGCCGCTATCGGCGAAGCTCCCCGGTAGCGTGGAAGAAGAGAGGCATGAACATTCAGGCAGCCATATCTTGGAAGTTGCAGTACTTCCCGCGGCAGTATTTGACCGAAGGCAGCCACGACGATCAGGTCTGGTGCGAGCGCCGTGAGCAACTCCTGGGCATCTGGGCGGCGCAAGGAGCCAGGTTGATAGATGGCCATCCTTTGTCCAAGCGCATAGCCCTTGACCGGCGACAGGGCGGATTGACGTCCCCGCCCGGATGCCTTATCCGGCCGGGTAACGACTCCCACGATCTCCAGCCCTCCGGGCCAGAGCTGCCATGGAAGCGCATGCTCTACCAGTCCACAAAGTGACGGCAGAGCAAAGTCAGGCGTACCCATAAAGAGCGCTCGAAGCGGCCTGTCGGCTGCCTGGTATTTAGCTGTTTCCCTGTTCATGCTCACCGTTCTCCAGAGAAGAGTATACTGCAAATCAGAACTCAAGCACGCTGCCAGCTTGTCTCTTGGCCTGCTTGCCAGTCATCGTTGACACTACTCTCTGGACACGGGGTGAGCTTTATGGAACGGGATTCTCTGGTGTCTGAAGCGCGCAAGTCGCTAGCTAGCCAGATTGCTGCGGCCGCACGCTTTCCAATTTGAAGGTCGCGTATAGCAGCGAAGAAGCTCGGCGACGCTAAGCGCGCTACTGGGCCTGTGTCGACTTTTTAAGCGCCTTCAGGTATGTTTCGGCGTTATCGATGTTCGCGGTGGTATAGCTGGTCAGCGCAATCGGCAGTGATGCAATATTTGTATGCCAGTCGGCTACAGTGCTGCGTAGAGCGCTTAGCGCAGCCACATTGACATGTATGGTGTTAAACACGTTGGTCGCAGCGTTGAGGCTCGCCAGCAATATTCCCAATGCGTCGCCGCCGATAAGCGCGACCAGACGAGCGAGCGGCACGACAATCACCTGGACCGCCGCCTTAGTAATTTCAGCGGCACGAATGGCATCATCCAGCGATATGGTCTCCAGTGCATCCAGCTCGTGAGCCAGTGCCTGGCGGCCCAGGTTTTCGGCGCCGTGCTCGACGTCAGTGACTAACCTTGGAGCGGCCAGCGCGGTGATGCCGCAGGCACCGGCCGCGGCAGCCGCGGCAATTGCGGCGCGCCGTCCCCAGCGATTAGATGTGGCGGTTTGGGTAGCTTCTTTGGTACTCATCTGTTACTCCTTGCAAAAAGTCGCCTGTGGCAGCTTCGGGCCCTCCTGCCGTAACCTATGGACAGCTTGTTAGCAATTTTTATGCCTTCTTGGGTTACGGCCACTCTTCTTCTGGAAAGCCGTCGATTCCTGCGAGCATGACTTATGACGACCGACTCGCAAGCGGGCTTAGGTTGGGCTCTACCGCCAGGGGACGCCCAGCGTATCGCGACCGCCCACAAACGGCCGAAGCGCCTCGGGTACGCGAATAGTACCGTTGGCCTGTTGATGATTCTCCACAATCGCGATGATGGTACGCACCGAGGCTAACGCCGTATTGTTGAGCGTATGCACATAGTGGACGATCCCGTCGCTGTCGCGATAGCGCAGGTCGGCACGCCGCGCTTGGTAATCGTGGAAGTACGAATCCGAGTGGGTCTCACGATAACGCTCTTCCGAAGGAATCCAGCACTCGATGTCATATCCTTTGACCTTAGCATCACCCAGATCTCCGGTGCAGATGTTGACCACACGATAGGGCAGCTCAAGCTCCTGCACCAACTCCTCGGCATTTTTCAGCAGGTCTTCGTGCCAGCGTACCGACTCTTCGTGGTCGGCACGGCAGATGACATACTGTTCCACCTTTTCGAACTGATGGACCCTCATGATTCCCTTGGTGTCTTTGCCATATGTGCCAGCCTCACGGCGAAAGCAGGGCGACCAGGCGACGTAACGTATCGGCAGTTCAGCCTCACGGAGTATCTCGCCGCTATGCATGCCGGTAATAGAGACCTCCGCCGTTCCTACCAGGAAGAGGTCATCCTCGGTTAGAGCGTACGTCTGGTCACGTCCACGAGGGAATTGACCGTTGCCGATAAAGCAAAGCTCCTTGGCCATTGCTGGTACGCTAAGAGCGGTAAATCCCAGCCTGGTGACACGGTCCAGCGCAAACTGTAGCAGCCCAACTTCAAGGAGTACCGCATCCCCTTTCAGAATGTAGCTGCGCGATCCCGCCACTTTGACACCGCGCTCGAGATCGAGCAAGTTCAATTCTCTCATGAGGGTAACATGGTCCAGTGGCTCAAAGTCGAACGTGCGTGGATGGCCGACCCGCTTTACTTCGACGTTGTCTTCTTCCCCTCGGCCCTCCGGAACTGAGGCATCCGGTATATTCGGAACCAACAGCAAGAGTTCACGTAGCCTGCCCTCGAGTTCGCGCTCGGTTGGCTCCAGCTCTTTGAGGAGTGCCGCCACCTCACGCCCGCGAACAATATATCCTTCACGCGCCTCTCCGTCGGCGCCAGTGTCCCGTATTGCCTTCGAGAGACGATTGTGCTCCGCTCGCAGCTCTTCAGCTCGCCTTCGAGTTTCTCTCAGCTCTTGGTCCATGGCCAGTAGAGCATCTACGTCTACTGCAGTGTTGCGTCGCCGGGCGACATCTTTAATGAGATCGGGATTCTCACGTATAAACGCTAGATCAAGCATCGGCAGTTCCTCCAGGCAACTCCGCGGGAAATTCAGCCGCAGAAATAAACAGGCGAGCGCCACTCGTCACAAAGGACGGAGGGCGCTCGCTTCCCGTGGTGCCACCTTTATTCGCCGACCGACACTTACGTAAGAGTCTTCGGCCTCAAGAACCCGGTAACGTTGGGTCAAAACGTCCCAACTTATGGCGCTCTGGAGTGAAATTCCTGGCGCTCGTTCGTTGGAAGGCATGCGAGGGGATTTGGGTGAGGCATGGCACTGCGTCGCATCATCCCCGCAGCTTGCTGGAGCCAGCCAGAGCTTACTTGTCTCGCTATTGCCCGTATGAACTTATAGCTGTATCCTACCCATTCCCGAGGAGCGGAGTCAAGTCGAGACAAGCCACACTCAGTCACGGCGATTCTAGCCAATCGACCAATGCGATTTACACTCTAGAACCAAAGTGAGGAAGTCATGTCACAGACCCCGCCCGCGACCCCAAGCGAGCCTGCCACTAAGACAGCGACCAGCGGGCCACTTCAGGCTGAACCTCCGAATTTTCCTCGACAACGGTACTCGCTCTCGAGTCGAGTACGGGCCAATCTGTATGGTCGGGGAACTCTCATCTTAGAGTCCTTGATTGCCCTGCTCCTGCTTGCCGCAGTGCTCAGTATAGACATCTGGTTCTTCGAGACCCATTATGCCAATGAGGATCTCCCTGCCGCACTGGTTGACAGCTTTAAACTGCTGACGTTGCAGGGCTCGCTGACTGGCGTAAATGGCGGACTCAGCGAGGGTCTCTTTATTTTCAATGTACTCTTCTCGGTACTCTTCATACAGAGCGTACTGAACACTGTGCGGGCCTTGATCAGCAAAAGGAGCCCGCAAGTCCGCCAGCTAGGCTTGGCGGCAACCTGTAGGAACCAGGTAATCGTCTGTGGGCTCGGACGCATGGGACAACGGGTTATCACTCGTCTGGTCGAGTCTGGTACCGATGTAGTGGTCATCGAGCGGGATTTTCAGAGCGAGATGGTACCACGAGCGTTGGAGATGCGCGTACCGGTGGTGGTTGGCGAGGCCCAGGAAGCCCAGGTGTTACACCAGGCTGGCATCTCCAGAGCCCGGGCGATAATCGCCTGTATCGACGGCGATCTTACTGATGTAGAGATTGCCCTGGCCGCACGAGCCGAACGAAGCGATATCCGGGTCATTCTGCGTGCCTTCAACGAGGATTTCGATCGCGGGCTCGAGCGTAGCTTTGGCGAACATACCGCCTTCAGCGCCTCCGCGCTGGCTGCTCCCACATTTGCCGCGGCTCTCCTGAGCCGGGACATAGAGCATGTATTACCCCTGGGCAATGACTTGCTGGGCATCTCGCAGTTCAGGATCTCCTCGGGAGTCAAGATATCTGGTTCTCTGCAGTCGCTGGAAGATAGCTATAACGTGCGGGTGATTTACCAGAGTGAGAGCTCAGGACGACCAATCAGATATAATCCTAAGCATGTGCTGGCGAGCGGTGAAGTGCTAACCGTTATTGGGCAGATTCGCTCGCTTGAAGCCTTGCGTGGGGCCGGCCTGATTACCGAATCGAGCTCCAGGTATCCAGTTCTTCTGGTTCCGACCGAACAGCGCAACCGGGTCGTCATCTGCGGCTTCGGCAAGGTTGGCTACCGGGTGGTTCACTGGCTGTCCCAGTGGCAACTGCACATCGCCGTGATCTACAAGGATGATGATGACGAGCATACCACCTTTACCGAGCAGGCGTCGAGTTTACCGGGCATCGAGTTCATACGTGGGGACGCGCGCAAGAACAGTGTTCTCCGGAGGGCTGGTATTGAGCAGGCGCTGGCAATTGCCGCCGTGACCTCCGATGACCTGACCAACCTGCGGATCGGTCTAGAGGCTCGGCGCATACGCCCGGATGTCCATGTGGTTCTGCGTGTCTTCAACGACGCGCTGGCGCAGAAACTTCCCTATTTGTTTGGTATTCATACGGCGTATAGCACCTCTGATCTGGCCAGCACGACACTGGCGGCGGCGGCGGTCATTGGCGGGATCAGCCATGCCTTCCCGGGGCCGAGAGATCTCTTTGCGCTAGAGGAGCGGCTGGTGGTCGCCCTGGATCGCCTCTCGGGTGAGCGGATCAGCGCTCTGCGAAAGCAGCAGGCGCATGTCATCGGACTGCGACGCGCCGGAGTCACCACCATTTTCCCCGCCGCCGACACCATTCTTGCTCCAGGAGATACAGTGGAGGTCGTGGCTCCATTGCCAGCTCTGGTACGCCTGCGCGACCACTAATCGGTGCCTTGGTCAGTGCCACCAAAGCCGCTTGACATGAGGGGTTGCGGCAACGTACACTACGTGCCGGCGGCCAATGGCAGTGGTGCAACTGCCGCTGGCTACAGGCCCCCATCGTCTAGCGGCCTAGGACATCACCCTTTCAAGGTGGAGACCGCGGGTTCGAATCCCGCTGGGGGTACCGTTCGCAAGATAGTTGCTTGCATACCGCTCTGACGCATCGATGCCCAGCGCTCTCTGCTAATCGCCAGCCTGCGAGCGGTGGCTGCGCCACAATCCCAGGCCGCTTAGTCGGCAGATGGATAGGTCATCGCCCCCCCGCATTTGCCGCCAAGTTGTTAAGGTGCTACCTCGAGCGAGGCCGAAGCATCCGCAAGTTCACGAACGTAGTACCAACATAGAAGGCCGTTCGCCTTACACTTCCCAGAATACCAGAGTTAGCTAGGAATGTCGAGATATCCTAGCTTAGTTAGCTATTATTTGCAAGCTGACCTTTTTGGAGATTCCAAGGTATGTTACAATAATGGTTAGAGACGAACGTCGGCGGACGCAGACGGACAGATAGAGGGAGGAACGCCATGCCAATAAAGGATGGCTACAAAACTATCGACGTGATTATGGAGGAGCTAGGGGCTACCGAGGAACAAGTGCGTGCATTGATCGCCTTGCTCAAGATTACTCCAACCTTTTTTCCGGATGACCGCCGCCGCCGGTACTACAGCCCTGATGATGTGGACCGCATGAAGAAAGCTGTTTCCTAGAAATGAGTTGGACTAGAAGACGTCTCGCCATTGATTCCGGCAGACCCCCATCAAACGGTGACTGCGCATAAAACTCCCTTGCGCAATTGCATCACATTTTCATGCGCCCAGTGCACTATCTCCTGCAACTCTTGCACACCGAATTGGCATGTATCTGCAGATACCCACTTTTCGCTGATATGGAGGAGGATCTTGCTCGATGATAGCCGCGACTTCGACGGGCATCACCGTGCCCTCGGCAGTGCTGGCAGGTTCAGGGGGAATGGTGTTGGTGCTGTTGGCTCCGGTACTGGCCGCGCGTGTCGGACGGCAGTATGGCAATGGCGGCCGCCAGGCTCAGGTGGCGCTGGTGTTTGGGATACAGATCGTCGGAGCGATCCTCCTGTTCGCTGCTGGAAAGGCATTCGACATGATACCCCTCATGGCGACACCTGCGAAAGAGGGATCATCGTGGTGGCAGCGCTGATGTTGACCGGCCTGAGCACGGCGCTGCAACCAGCGCGAGGCAGGGCATGACGAGACCTGACAGCGAGTTGTGCGCGATGCTGGCGTGCGATCTCGCCGGCAACTTTGATCACCTGGTGCTGCGCTTTCAGATGCGGCTCTTTGCCTTCGCTCTGCGACTGACGGGCAATCGCCCGGATGCCGAAGACATTCTGCAAGAGGCGTTCATCGGGGCATATGTCTCGCTCGAACAGTATTCGCCCGAACGCATCCGTGCACTGCAATTGCAGGCGTGGCTCTACCGCATTGTGCTGCATACCTACCAGCACCACCGCCGGGGCGCGCAGGTGCATGTGGTGCCGCTCAGCACAGAAGACGACGAAGCGGAGATGCTGGTGGCAGATACCACGCCCTCGACACAAGACGTCATCGAGCAGATCGAGCAGCAGCACGAAATGCAGGCGATCCTCGCACAGCTACCAGACCGTTATCGCATTCCCATCACCTGCTTGTACTATCTTCACCTCCAGTATCCCGAGATCGCCGATCTGCTGGATCAGCCGCTCGGCACGGTGAAATCATCCATCCATCGCGGGCTGCGCCAGTTGCGCGGGCTGCTACAAGAAAGGGGGGACGTGTCATGGAATCCTCCGACCCCACACGCCCAGAACCACTGATGCCAGAGATCCCGCCTCCGGATCTGCTGGCGCGATTACACCAGCGCCTCGTCGCGCGCCAGCCCTACGTTGAGCATGTGGAGCCAGCGGTCGCGGGACTGGACGATCCGCGCTGGGAAATTCGCGCCGCGGCGGTGCATGCGCTAGGCGAGCGTACCTCCCCTTCAGCAACGATCATCGCACAGGTGCGGAAGATGGCTCAGGATGAACATCCCCTGGTGCGAGCGGCGGCGGTGCGAACGTTGGGCAAACACGGCGCGCTGGCAGATGTCGCACTAGCATTCCATGACTCGGATTGGGCAGTGCGCGAGATGGTGGTGATAACCCTCGCCGCCTCTGGCGTCAGTACCTCGCATCCCGTCTTGGCAGCGGCACAGCACGATGCCAGCAGCCGTGTACGCGAAGCATCAGAGGCGGTTGCACCAACGCTCCACCCAGATGATGGATCCCGTTGGGCGAAGCGGGGGATGGTGAGCGTGGTGCATATGGGACACGTGCTGCTCGCCCAACTCAAGCTCATCCATCCGGGTGTCTGGTGGGTGCCGGGGGGAATCATGGCGGTGACGGCAGGGTTCGCGGCGTTCGCTGCCGCGCACACTCCCGGTTTCGCGCATTCAGCGGGCCTGCTGGTCGCGCTGGTGACGCTGCTCTGCGCCACAGTCAGCATCGCCTTCCTGGCGGATGCCCGACATGATCCTGCCCAGGAGATTCTCCTTGCTTGCCGCACGTCGCGGGGGGCGGTGGTGGTATGTCGTGGAGTGCTGGCGACAGGGTATGTGGCATTGCTGGGGATAGGGTGTTCCACCGTTGTTGCCCTGGCCGGTGGCGGAGCGCCGGGTATGCTCATCAGCCTATGGGCACAACCGTTGCTGGCGCTGGTGGTCGCATCGCTGGCGCTGGCCGTCATGGCGGGCTCCGCCGTCGCGCTGGTGGGATCACTGCTGCTGATTGGCGCGCAGACCTGTCGCGTCAGCTTGGCGCATGGCGTCTCCATCGCGTTGAGTGCGCATTTCTGGCAATTCTCGCCGCTGTCCATCGCGGTGAGCATGTTCCTGTTGGCCTTCGCGATCGTGTACGCCTCGCGCGACTCGAGGCTACCGGCGGTGACGCTGTGAAGCACTTGCTCGTGGAAGCGCGGCTCTTGGGCTCGGGAGTCTGGCTTGCGCCAGCGCTGCTGGTCGCGAGCCTTTCCGCGCTGCTAATCGGGCTCGGCGCGCTCTCAGGAATGCAATCTGCGCGCGTGTTTCTGGCCTGGTTTGGCGCGCGAGGATTGATGCCGCTGCTCGCGGGCATGATCGCCGCACATATTGCATCAACGGCCTCGGTGCGCGAATTGCACGCAACGTTGCCCATCGCATTCCGCCGCGTGCTATTGACGCGCTTCGCGCTCATGGCGGGGATGCAGAGCATTGGCGTAGGGACTCTCTACGCGCTGGCCCTGTCGCTCGGTCTCTGGCCCCAGACCATGCCCAAGGGGTCGGCGCCGACGAGCGAGTTCGCTGAGATGATGGGCTGCCTCATCTCGCTCGGCTGGTGCGCTGCGGTGGGTTGGTGCGCCGCTGTGGTGTTGCAGAGTCCCGCGGCGGGGCGTGTGGTACTGGTATTCGCCTGGCTGGGCATCGTCGCTTCGTCTGGGCTGGTGCTGTCGCCCGAACATTGGTTGTTGCTGCAGATCATCTTATTCATTTCTGGGGGTTCAGGAATATGGTGGACACTGCGCTTGCTGCGCGAACCGATGACCACATGGCCAACACAGGAGGAATGGGAGTGATCCATCAACTTACTGTGTGGCGCGGGGCAACACGCGCAGAATTTCGCATGCAGATCCAGCGGCGGCCCATGTGGCTCACCTTCATGCTGCTCTTCATCATCGCGCTGCCGTTCCGGGGCGGCCTTCCAGAATTGCTTGCCGCCGCGTCCCATGCCTCCATCATCGCGCCGCTGTGCCAGTGGAGCGTGCTGGTTAACTTCCTGGGCATGATCGGAGTAGCGTTTTTCATGGCGGATCGCCTGCCCCATGACCGGCGCACCCGTGTGGAAGAGTTATTCTCATCGGTCGCTGATGGCCTGGGAGCACGCCTGAGCGGGAAATATCTCGGTGGGTTAGCCGCAACCCTGGTGCCTATGACCCTGTGGTACAGCCTGGGTGTCGCCGTCTTTGTGCTGCATATGGGCGATCTGCACGTCGTCGTGCTCGGCCTCGTCACCTATTGCGCCATTGTGTTGCCTGGGGCGCTATTCGTGGGCGCGTTCTCGCTGGCCTGCCCCGCCATACTGTGGGTACCGCTCTATCAATTCCTCTTTGTCGGCTATTGGCTGTGGGGGAATGCCTTCCCACCTTATCCCCATTTTCCCATCCCCACGCTCAGCGGCACCGTGTTGACACCGGTCGGCAGCGCTATCAGTGTCGGAATCTTTCACGTGCCGTCCTTCGGTTTGTACCATATGCCGCTGTTGGCGGGGATCGCAAGTCTGTGCCTGTTGCCGGGCATCGCCCTCGGCGTCATGCTGGCGCTGGTGCGATACACACAGTGGCAAATGGCGAGACGATAAATGCAACCTGCGAGTCCCGAACGGGCATATACCTCCTGCAAGCCCTATCTATTGCCGTAGAGAGAGAACCGGAGAGTGAAATGTATCGCGCCTATTACGAAGTGCGCATTTTGGGCTGGCAAGCCATTGCGCCACCATTGCTCATCTTGATTGGCGGCGCGTTGGGCGCGATTGCTATCACCGCCTTGACGGCACATGGCACCCATGCCACGCTGACTACCTTTCTCACGGCGCTCTGTGAGATGCTGCTACCACTGGCTGCCGGCATGATCTGCGCCATGACCCTGTTGCACGACACCGCGCTCGAACTGCAATTGGCGCTGCCCGCCTCATTCGCAGCCACCACGCTACTCCGCTGGGGATTGCTGGTCGCCTGGGTGGCCCTCTGCGTGGGAATGGGCATGTGCATCATCGTCGCCCTTGGCCTGTGGCATGTACCATCACAGATTCAGGGGTGGGCCGCGCCACAACGCTTTCTGGCTGCGCACCTGATCTGGCTCGCGCCGCTCCTGTGGCTGAGCACGGTCGGGTTGACACTGGCGCTCTTGCTACGCAATCCCATCGCTAGCGCCACGCTGCTCGGCGGCATCTGGATCAGCGAAACCTTCGCCGCCAGTGCATTTACCAATCCCTGGCTGCAGCCGTTCTTTCTCTTCCCTACTACGTTCACGCCCGGAATCGATTTCTGGCTGCTCAACCGGCTGGAATTGCTGGCAACTGTCATCATCGCGCTACCGTTCTGTTGGTGGCTCCTGCGCGACCACGAAGCGGTTTTCCAGATAGCCAGCACCGGCCAGGGCGACTAAGTCTACATGGGAGGCAAGTTTCATGCAAGTGACCATACAGCAGTTGTTCAAGACGTATCCGGGCAACATGCATGCCCTGAATGGAATCGATCTGACTATCCCGAACGGCATGTTTGGCTTGCTGGGGCCGAATGGCGCGGGCAAAACGACGCTGATGCGCATCCTCGCAGGGATCTTGCGTCCCACCAGCGGTGAATTGCGCGTCGGCAAAGAGGATGGCACGACCGAACGTGGGCGCATCGCCATCAAGCGCGTGCTGGGCTACCTGCCGCAAGAGCTGGGAATGTATCCTGATCTCTCGGCGCGGGAATTTCTCGATTATATTGCCATCCTCAAAGGATTGGATGACCGCCGCCACCGCAAGCACCGGGTCGCGTACTTGCTGGAGCAGGTGGGCCTGAGCGAGATGGCGAGTCGCAAGCTCAAGACGTTTTCCGGCGGCATGAAACGACGGGTGGGCATTGCGCAAGCCCTGCTCAACGATCCGCACCTACTCATCGTAGACGAGCCGACGGCAGGACTGGATCCTGAGGAGCGCATCCGGTTCCGTAATCTGCTCGTAGATCTCCGTGGTGACCGTGTGGTGCTGCTCTCAACTCACATCGTGGAAGATATCGCCCAGACTTGCCGGAATCTCGCCGTGCTGCACAAAGGTCGCATCATCTTTCAGGGGACAACGGAGGAGATGGTCGCAGGCGCGGCGAGCAATGTGGGCACAGTCACCACGAACGGTCCCAAGCCGGCGAGCGCGCTCAGCGTGGTAGCGGCGCTGAACGCCGGTGCAACTATGCACTATCGCGTCGTTGGCGATCTGCGCGGCCATCCAGAGGTAACGCCGGTTGAACCGACGCTGGAAGATAGCTATGTATGGCTGATGCATGCGCGCGACGCTGTCACGGCACGAGGAGGAAACGCGCGATGAATCTCACTGCCATCACAGGTGCGTTCGCGTATGAATATCGCATGCAGATCCTGCGTCGCGTGGTGTGGCTGACCGTCGCTGGATTCGCGGGCGCGCTGATGGCGCTAACGCTTTCCACCAGCACCTGGCACACCTATAGCCACGAACGCGCAGCCTTGCTGAGCGATGCCGATGTGGCCTCGCTGGTGATGTTGCTGATGCCCGTTGCGGTCGGCATCTTACTGGCGGATCGCCTGCCCCGCGACAGAGCCACTCGCGTTGCCGAAGTGCTGGCGACGTTGCCTGCACCGCTGGGTTCGCGGTTGCTGGGGAAATATCTGGGCGCGACTCTGGCGACGCTGACGCCGATTTTCATTCTCTATTGGCTAGGCATCGGCTATGTGACGGTCCTGCGTGGTGGCAACGCGGCGTCGTTGCCACTGGCACTGCTGCCCTTCATGGCCATCGTTCTGCCGGGATGCCTGTTCGTGGCGGCGTTTGCTATTGCCTGCACAGCGTGGTTGTGGCCACCGATTTTCCAATTCCTCCTCGTGGGCTATTGGTTCTGGGGCAACCTCTTGCAGTCACACTCCATTCCTACGCTGAATGGCACCTTACTGACTGCCAATGGCGATTACATGCTGGTAGGGTTCTTCGGCGGCGACGGCACGCTGGTGCATCACGCTACCGCCCTGCAGGGCATGCTGAGCCTGGGCCTCTTACTGAGTCTCAGCGCGCTGGCACTCGCTGTCGCCTGGAGCTATTTGAACGGTCCGAGCGTGTTGAACAACGTGTGCACCTCTGGCTGGTTGGTGGTGAGCACCGGTGAGCGATCTGGTCGAAGCTGTCGCCCGCCCTCGATGCACGCCTGATGCACGCCTGATGCACGCTCACCGTGCACCTCATTCGCCCAAAAGCGCAATCAGGGCCCGCAAGAGGTGGAGCAGTTGTCGGCCTTGCTTATCCTGCGGGGTTACGATGTACCAGGATGGTTTACTTGTTTGCTACGATTTTAGCGACCCCAGAAAATCCAGCACGATCTCGTTAAATTCGGTTGGCTTCTCCATAAAGGGATGATGCGCTGCCTCTGCCATGACCACCTTTTTCGCTCCCGGGATTTCTGCTACCAGTTGATCCAGCGGATTTGGCGCGTCCCACTCTCCTAGAATGACGAGCGTCGGCACTCCAATCGCCGACAGACGTCCAACGGCTGTCGGCTCTAATGGCACTGGTGGCGTCTCAGCCTGCGCCTCATCATCTGGGCGCTCCCAATTGCGCGTTGTCATCTCGCGTACCCGCTCACGCACCTCGGGAGCTGCGTGCCCCGGAAGCCGACCCGGACCATCTGTCCACAATTCGAGCGAGATCTCAACTGCTCGCGCAACGTCGTGCTTCTCAAATGCCTCATTCAGACTCGTATACATACCTACCACATCTGGATATTCTTTCATCACTTCTTCTGATGGCCGAAATCCGCTTACGCCTGCCGTGACCGGGATCAGCGCATCTACCATCTCAGGATGTTCAAGCGTAAAATCGATAGCTAGCGCGCCTCCCCCAGAGACTCCCATCATATAGGCGCTCTCGACGCTCAGGAATTTCATCAATTCGTAGAGATCCTGGCGATCAGAATACGACTCCCCTTTCGAAATCAGCCCTGAATCGCCAAAGCCGCGCTGATC
>JBKQTH010000057.1:0-12211 GCA_052143275.1 Ktedonobacterales bacterium
CCTCTGAAGGCGCAGTCAGCTCCAGGTTCATTGCCAGTTCGGCCAGGTCGACTCGGAGTCTATCGTCGCCGATGAGTTGATCTATCATGTCATGCAATTGCTGGCGCTGTTCAGCGGACATACTATCCATCACTGCCTGCATAGCCATTTGCTGGCGCTGCATCTGATCGATCAAGTCATCCAGGGTATTGACCCCTGGAAAGAAGTCACCGTATTTCTGCATGAAGCTGTCGAAATCCGGCTCCTTGCCCTCAGCTTTCTCGCGCAGCATCTGGTTGAGTTCCCGCACCATTTGGCGCAGGCGCGCGAGATCCTCGGGAGTCATCTGGCTCAGGGTCTGCTGCATCCCCTGAAAGTATTGCTGCATCACCTGCTGCTGTAACATGGCGAGCAATTCCTGGAATGCTTGTCGAGCTTGCTCATCCATAAAGTCATACTCGGAGAGCTGGCGAATCTGTCCAGCTGGATCCTCCGGCAACTGATCGAGGTAGGCTAACTTGCGGTTGGCAATATTCTCGAGCATCCGTCTCAGGTCATCTTGCTCGGCGCCCTTGCCGGCGTTGCCCGCCTCCCCCCTCTGGCCGCCCTCGCTGGACTGTCCCGTCGACTCGGAGTCGCCGGCGCTACTGCCACTCTCCGATGTATCATTTTCACTACTATTTCTGGTACTGCCGGTATTGCTTTGATCACCTAGTCGACTTTCGTCAAGGCGTCGCTGAATACCCTCGCGCTCGAGCTGCTTGATTTGCTCGAGCTGCTCCTGTATCTGGTCCATGACACCAGACATATCATAGCGTTGCATCTGCTGCTGGCGCCGTTCTCGCAAGCGATTCAGCAGATCTTGCATGCCCATGCGCCGCTGCCCATCGCGCGTGGAGTATCCCATCTGGCGCAGGCGCTCCATAGCCTGCCGCAGGTCGCCATGCCGAAGGTAGTCATCCGAGAGTGCGTCCAGAACCGACTCGGCGTTGAAGTCATCAAGGCGCTGAGTACCATCCCAGCGGGAATACTGGTAGCCCCTTCGGGCACGAAACCATTTGAACATAGCGCATCACCCCAAGCCTAGCGTCGATAGTCGATCTGGCCGTCAATCTCAACCTTGTTAAGGCGCTTGTTCAGGTGAAGCCCCTCCAGGATGAATTCCACCGCCGATGCAATAGTTGCCGGACTGCCGTGGCCATTCAGCTTGGCGACCGCCGCCTTCAGGCCCCCAACGCTGCCCAGTTGGTTGACATACTCCATTGCCGACTGTGAATCCGAAGCGTGTACACTTAACCCGCGCTCGAAACCAGCCACCAGTTGATCGAACTCACTTATGTCGAAATACGTGCGGAAGACTTGCGTAATGGATTGCTTCACCAGTCGCTCGACCACTTTCTCTTCGCGAAGCTCGCCAATCGTATCCAGTTCGATCTTGCCGGTAGTGGATGCGATGACCGCGGAGAGATCGCTGACTCGAGGAGCTGCCTGCCGCTCTTTGAGGCGAATAGCGCGGCGGACGGCATTACTCATAACGTTCTCGTAGTTGGTCACGGTGACCCGTACACTCACGCCCGAACGCTGGCTGATGTCGGTGCTCTGCCGCGCCTGCCGAGTAATCTGTGCGATGACCTCTTTCATGTATTGGGGAAAGACCGTCTCGATTCCTTCGGCATGGAATGGAATACTCTCAGCCTCCATGATGAGAATCTCATGCTCAACGGTACGTGGATAGTGTGTGCGAATCTGCGAGCCAAGACGGTCTTTTAGCGGAGTGATAATGCGCCCGCGATTGGTATAGTCCTCTGGATTGGCGCTGACTACTACAAAGACATCGAGCGGTAGCCTCACCTTGTAGCCACGTATCTGTACATCTCGCTCCTCCATGATATTGAGCAGACCAACTTGTATGCGCTCGGCAAGGTCAGGTAGCTCGTTGATGCAGAAGATGCCTCGGTGGGTACGTGGAATCAAGCCGTAGTGTATAGTCAACTCGTCAGAAAGATAGCGCCCTTCAGCTACCCGTATCGGATCCACCTCGCCTACCAGATCGGCTATGGTGATATCTGGAGTGGCTAGCTTCTCGCCATAACGCCATTCTCTTGGCAGCCAGCGAATGGGTGTATCATCGCCCTCTTCGGAGATGCGTAACTGGCAAGCTTTACAGATAGGAGCAAACGGGTTGTCGTTGATCTCGCAGTCGGCAATTGCCGGAGTCTCCTCGTCGAGCAAATTGATCAGGCTGCGCGCTATGCGGGTCTTGGCTTGACCACGCTCTCCAAGCAGCACGATATCTTGCCCAGAAAGTATGGCATTCTCTATCTGTGGGATTACGGTTTCTTCATAGCCAACGATGCCGGGGAAGAGTTCTTCTCCCGAGCGGATCTTACTTACCAGGTTCTTGCGCATTTCATCCTTGACGCTAAGGACATGGTAGCCGCTCGCGCGTAATTGTCGAATAGTAGCCGGTTTATTAGGGTTAGGCTTGTTGGTTGTAGCCATGTTCGCGGGCGCCTACCTTTCTCAAGGTGCCAACAATGTATGCCGGGCTTTCCTGGATTCACGATGTGCCTCGGTAGCAACCGAGCCGTCGGCAAACCTGCCGCTTTCCCAAGCGGCAGGCACAGTGCTCTCACCTGCTACCTAGCAACACTGTTATTGTATCGCGTAACTCCGTTCTCCAGCGACTCTCCAAATGGATAGGGAGACGCATCCTGCGCTACCTACATGACCAGGGCTCCAGCAACCTTCCGGCTGTCCGCGGTCAACGGTAGGTGGCGCCGCCACGCCCATATCCGCCTCGATTGCTGCCGCTCTGACCGCCGCGACTTCCGCCCTGGCGATCACCGCCGCGCCCACCTGGGCCGCCGCGTTCCCCGGAGAATCCCGAGCCACGAGGGCCGCGAGGACCAGCGGTACGGGGGCCGCGATCCGCCTCAAGCTCCTCTGCTGTCGGCATTTCACCGCTGAGGGCAGCACGGCGGGAGAGGTTGATACGTCCCTGCGGATCGAGCTCTATCACCATTACGGTAATTTCATCGCCTGGAGCCACGACATCCTCAGGCCGGTTGATATGGTAGTCGGCGAGCTGCGATGTGCGAACCAGTCCCTCCTTGCCGGGTAGGATCTCGACGAAAGCTCCAAAATCTACAATGCGCCGTACGATACCAGTGTATAGTTTGCCGACCTCCACCTCTTCGGTCAGCGCTCGCACAGCGTTGAGCGCCCGATTCATGCCCTCGCTGGTATTGGAAGAGATGTGTACCGTTCCGTCGTCATCGATATCAATCTTGGCGCCCGACTCATCCTGGATACGGCGAATGGTCTTCCCCCCCGGACCAATGACTGTGCCGATCTTATCTGTGTTAATCTTAACCGACTGAATACGTGGCGCAAACGGTGACAGGTCAATACGCGGCTCCGGCAATGCCTCGAGCATCTTATCCATAATAAACATTCGGCCTTCCCGTGCCTGGGCCATAGCCTCCGCCAGGACCTCCGGCGTCAGACCTTTGATCTTGATATCCATCTGTAGCGCGGTGACACCATCCGCGGTCCCGGCAACCTTGAAGTCCATATCGCCCATTGCGTCTTCGAGACCCTGAATATCGGTAAGAATCGCGTACTTACTGAGAGTTGCGCCATCCTCGGTAATCAAACCCATAGCCACACCGGAAACCGGAGCCTTTATCGGCACACCGGCATCCATCAGGCTAAGCGTGCTGCCGCAGGTAGATCCCATCGAAGTAGAGCCATTGGAACTCAGCACGTCGGAGACCACACGAATGGTGTAAGGAAACTCCTGCTTGCTGGGAATAACCGGCAACAAAGCGCGCTCGGCAAGAGCGCCGTGACCTATGTCGCGCCGTCCCGGTCCACGCGAAGGGCGCGTTTCTCCAACGCTGTACGAGGGAAAGTTATAGTGATGAATATAGCGCTTGCTCTCTTCCCCACTCAGGCCGTCAAATGTTTGCTGGTCACCAGGCGAGCCAAGAGTCACCACGCTAAGCACCTGGGTCTGGCCACGTGTGAAGATCGCCGAGCCATGGACTCTTGGCAGCACCGATGTTTCGCACCAGATGGGGCGTACCTCTCGCAGTCCCCGGCCGTCAGGGCGAAGGCCCTTGTCTAAAATCTTGTTCCGGACGAAGCGTTTTTCCTCTTTGTCGAAAAGCTCGCCTATTTCCTTTACTTGCTCGGGATATTTGGGGGTCAACTCGGCCAGGAGTTCACTTCGGATGGCATCCAGCGCTGCCGCACGCTCAGCTTTATTGCTAATGCCTCCTGCCTGCTCCAAACGAGGCCGTACAAAACCAGCTACCGCCTCGGCTAGCTCGGCATGCTCCTCTGGGGGAACAAACGATTGCTTGGGCATACCAGCCTGGTCAATTAAGTCCTGCTGAAGCCTGACAAGTTGCTGTATAACCTCATGTCCTTGTCGGATCGCCTCAACCATAATGTCTTCAGGAAGCTCGTTGGCACCGGCTTCGACCATGACCACCGCATCAGAAGTGCCGGCAAGATTCAGATCCAAATCGCTGAGCTTCATGTCGCTCGACATTGGATTGATAACGATCTGGCCACCAATGTATCCGATGGTGACGGCACCTACCGGTCCGGCGAAAGGGATATCCGAGATACCAAGAGCGGCGGAAGCGCCTATAACACCAAGAATATCGGGGTCGTTCTCCAGATCCACTGAGAGCACTGTGATCACGACTTGCACATCGTTGCGATAACCCTTGGGAAATAGGGGGCGAATCGGCCGGTCTACCAGACGGGAGGCCAGGATAGCGTGCTCGCTCTGGCGCCCTTCGCGTTTAATGAAACCACCAGGAATCTTGCCGGCGGCATACATGCGTTCTTCGACATCGACGGTAAGGGGAAAGAAATCCACACCCTCGCGGGGGGTGGAGCTTGCGGTAGCGGTAGCCAGTACTACGGTATCGCCATAGCGGGCAAGAACGGCGCCATTAGCTTGTTCTGCGACACGGCCAGTTTCCAGACTAAGAAGGCGTCCTCCAAGTGTCATCTCGACACGATGTATCATAGAAAAGTTCCTCCAGACGATCCCCATCTACCTCTTGAACTCAGGAGGAGATCGTCCCTGTATGTGGCTAGTTCCTGACATAGTACCGGCCTAAGACTGCTGGTTTTTTTGCACCCGTTGCCAGGCAAGGTGGGCAACTTTATAAGCGTGAAGCAAGAAGTCCGCCATAGCCGCGTGCGAGCCAGCCCATCCCTGCCGCTACGCGCCCTGGAAAGTGGGCAAAGGCTCGCACGATGCCATTTTACTGATGCCATTTTACTAAAGTGGTGGGTTTGCAGTTATCGGCGCAGCCCCAACGATGCAATCAGGGCGCGGTAGCGCTCTGGATCTGTGCGATTCAAGTACTTCAACATGCGGCGACGCTGGCCGACCAGCTTGAGCAATCCCCGGCGGGAGTGATTGTCGTGCTTGTTCTCCAGGAGATGCCCAGTCAAGTGCTGAATACGCTGGGTAAGCAGAGCGATCTGTACCTCCGGAGAACCAGTGTCTTTCTCGTGAGTCTGGTAGTGTTCGATAACTGCCGCTTTTTCCTCAGTCTGCATAATGGCGCGTTTTAGCCTGCCACACCAGCCGACTACTTTCACGCGTCGGCGGCGGACAACCTCCTCCTCTGGGTACTCTTCTAGGGTACTCTCTAAAAAGGGTATCAAAGGGCTTTATCATGAGCTGTCGCGCTCGGGGGCGCGGGTTACTTCATGGCAGCCCTGGCGCATACTTCGCAACTTGCATGTCCTGTCCCGCGTGGAGGTGCCGGCATGCCTGAAGCTTGCGTCGATTTTTCGCTGTCTTGCTCGCGTGGGTACACGCCGGAAGTAATTGCATTGGCGGACCCGTTGTGTGTCACACGTATTAGACAAAGAACAGTATACCATAGGCCTGCCGCTACCAGCAATGCAAGGGAACAGCATTGCTCTATTCGCTATTTTTAGCGGCCGGTGCAGTCTCTTGGCGGTAAGAGCCCTGATCTGTCCGGCACCGCCATCCTCGAATGAGCAAGTAGATGGCGGCAGGCCCAAGGGCAACCAGAGCCCGGTAGCCGTAGATCGGAGTGGAATAGAGTGGCAAGAACCCATAGAGTACCAGCGACCCGCCAGCCAGAAGTAGCGTTGCCAGCGTCGCCGTACCAATGCCCGCTAGATAATCAGCTGAGGTAGAGGACGTATCATCCTTGATATCAAAGCCGGCGACCAGCGCCACCAGAGCCACGGCCCAGGTCGCATACCAGGGCCAGTACCAGCCGCTTGCAACCAGCAAGTAACCAAGTAAGACCCAGATCCAAGCATACAGCAGCGTTTCCAGACTCCGCACACGCCAGAGCTGTACCAGCCAAATCGCCAGGAACACCACTAATCCCGCCACCTTCAGGCCACTGACGGTCACGGCAGCCGCACTACCGCCTGGAACACCGAGCGCCTGAATCAATGATCGCAACGGCCAGGAAACGGCCTCTAACAGTGAATTATCCAGCTGCTCCGCTGGAGGAGAATAGAGGATGGCGCTAAGCGTCTTTGGACCCGCCCAATAGGGCAGCAGCGTGAGCGCTACCGTCCCGGAGACTGCCAGCACACGCCAGCTTACCCGAAGAGCCGCCAGCCGCCTAGTACCACCGCTCTCCAGAGTCTGCCGAATAACCAGTACAAAGTAGAGGGGCAGCAGCGCCAGCAACACGTATTTGACTGAGATCGAGACGCCAAAACTGATCATGGCGACGACTTCCCAGCCACGCAGCACGCAATATATACCAAGGAGGAGAAAGGTGAGCATCACGGCATCATTGTGTGCGCTGGCACAAAATTCCACTAGGCAGAGTGGATTCCAGGCATAGAACAACGTTGCGAGGAGCTGGCGGTGTGGCGCTAGACGCCCTACGATAAACCAGATCAACACTGCGTTGGCAAGATGGGCACACAGGCCAAGCAACTTGAAGAGCAGCACGTACCTGGCCAGTGAACCGCCCAAAGCGTCTGCCAGAAGTGTCAGCCACTGGGAAAGCAGCAACCATGCCGGTCCATAGACCGAGCGGGTACCCTGCCAGAAAACCAGGCGCAGAAAAGGGTCACCTGGGAAGCTGGAAGGTGCGACGATAAGAGGGTTGGCATGGTGGATGGCTCCAATTCGCCCATAGAGAATATAGCTGAATATGTCATCTGAGGGCAGTGTGGGCAACAGCACAAGCGTCAGGCCAAAAACTGCGGCAGCGCCAAGCGCCACTATCAAATATCTACGTCCCGAACTTGGGAAGCGTCGGCAGACGGGAATTACCAGTGCGGCCTGGCAACTTACACCGATCAGCAACGTCGCGAAGAGCAAGAGCGCCGGCCATCCCTGGGCCGGCGGGACACTGCCGTCGACTAGTGCATTGCCAAAGATCAGGCGAGCAGGTACGAGCAGCCATGGCCACTGGCGCGCCAGTGGCGAGATGGTCTGAGAGATCCCTCCGAGCGGCGCAACTGCCACTAACGCAAGTAAGAAAAGCTCAATCAGCGCGGCGATCCCCAGTAACCGCGACGTAAGCGCAGGCTCCTCCGGCGCACCGGCAGATACCGGTGTAAGCGGTCCATTGCTTGCTGCTGCCGCAAACGGCTGTTGTCTGAACATAGGCTTGGCTGCCCCCGCCGGGCTTACTGGCCAGTCCCGGAACGAGGTCCCTGGCGGGAATTCGGTGGAAGCGTCGGCCATCCGCCACCCATATCTGCCGGATGGCGGAGGTCAGGCCAATGATCCGGCAAGGCACTTGCGGCGCCGTCCTGCTGCCATGGTGGAATATCCCGCGGCAGACTTCCAGTGGCAGTCGCGGCATTAGTTGGGCCCAACGAGGATGATTCCCAACCATGTGCTTTTGCCTGTGGTGGCCGCTGCCAGTTTGGCGTCACCGTCGGTTGAGGCGGAGTCGGGACGCTGCGCGGCGGCGAGACACTTGCGGTCGTCGGCGGCACCCCGCCTGGGATTCCTACAGGCAGATTGGGAGAGTAGGAACGTCCTACCGCTGATGCAGGCTTGGCCGCCTGCAGGCGCAGCCAGACCAAAACAGCGAAGGCCGCCATAGCGCCGAACTCCAGTAACCCAACGACCACACGATCAAGCACACCGACACTCTCTAAACCAATGTACTGCGACAGTGTCGCCGCTGTTGCCAGGAAGGATATGCTCAGCACCGGCCAGCGCCACAAACCAGGCCGGCGGTCGTACATTGAGGAGAACTCCCAGATCAGCAGCAGGACAAAAGGCTCAAGATAATAGTACGGCCAGTTAGTCTTACTCAGCATGGGCACTGCCAGCTCGGCAATCGCCAAGATAGCCCAGGCGTCGCGTCCATAGGCACTGATACGTTGCGTCCGCGCCGCCACGACCGCGATTACTACAACCAACAGTATGACCGATGGCTCATCTAACCGCCGGGCGATGGCGTCTATAGTATGGCGCAGTCCGGTTGCATTGTTTCCAGCTGCAAAGATGGTCCAGATGGAGTTGCCGCCAATTGGCGCGCCACCGCGCCACGTAAGGAATGAATACGTCGTGTCGGCACGATCGACAAGGAAGAATGGCGCCATGATTGCTGCCACGACCGCTGCTCCAACACCGGCTAGCTTGAACAGCGCACGCCACTCGCTACCTAAGAGGAGCAGAACACCCAGGGCAATCAGAGGTATCAACGCAGTAGTGCGCGTCATCACCGCAAGACCGGCAAGCAGGCCCGCGAACCCCTCATGATGCTGCTGCAGAGCGAGCATCGATCCCACCAGGAGACAGAGCATCATCGGCTGCTCAATGTGATACCAGGTACCATAGGTCTGCCAGGTTAGCGGTGAAAGGACAATTAGGACATAGGCCAGGAATCGCTGTGCCTCCGGCATCTCCGGGTACAGCTGCCTGAAGACACGTAGCACAAGGTAACCCAGCAGCGGCACAAAGACCATAAACGGAATGCAGACGAAGGTGATAAGCTCGCCATAGTTCTTGTCGAATCCAATGGCATGGGCCATTGCTAGGAGCGGCGCCATGAGGAAAATACTGAGTGGTGGATTGTAGTTAGGGTAGGCGCCGCTGGCGCGCACAGCGTACATGTGCCAGGGGTTGCCATTCAAAATATATTCCGCGGATCGGAAGAAGAAGTTGGTTAGATCGCTATCGGAGATGGTAACGACTGCGCGAGTGCCCCGTACGATAGCTTCCGCCCCAAGCAACAGCCCTGCTACCGTCGCCAGCGGATAAGCCCAGCTGGGCACACGGACCGGAGCGCTGCTGGTGGCACCTGCATTCGCCTGTTTCACCTGTGTTAGAACTCCTTGTGGGCTTATAGGGTGGCTTTGACCACGGCTGCTCTAGAGGGCCGCAGTGAGCACGGCAACATCAGTGTATGGCTAACAACAGTGAGCAGTGTAACATGGTCTCTGTGGCAGTGACTATGCCTAGTACCCATGTGGTTGGGGGCAAAGCCGCAGCCGGGGCATACTGCTCTCTCGGGCTATCGGCCAGCGATGGCCACGGGATCGACCAGGGGCCAGTCCTTCTCGTGCTGCAATCCGCGTTCCACTGCATTAGTTGTCAACTGTTCCTCCTTGCCATCACCGCCCCATTTACCAGAGCTCGGGAAGTTGCAGCCTTGTCTGAAGACGATTGGTCAGCGAGCGCTTCCACGCGGCGCGTACCTCGGCACCAGCCAGCCAGAGAGCGAGACCAGCTCCGGCCATGATCCATATGACCCAGGCAATCCAGGGAATCGAATCTGGTCCTTCCGCCTGGACCAGTGAAACGAGCACGGGAAAAGTATGGGAGAGGTTCATGAAGAATGGAGTTCCGAGTGTTGGATTGATAAGCAAGAAGAGCAGTGTGCTCGCGGTACCCAGTAAAGCGGCCAGCAAGGCGTCACGCCAGCGCCAGCCAAATGGCTGCGCGCTCGTCACGCTCATGGGCTGCTCGGCGTTAGCAATCCGTGCCATGATCAGATTGGTGAGGTTGTCCGGCTCCCGCTCTACAGACGGCTGTGACAGAACCTCGTGCATAATCTCATAGAGGACCAGATCATGTCGGCAGCGAGGGCATGCGTCCAGATGGGTCTCAACCATGGAGTAACGACGTTGGTCTAGGCGCCCGTCAATATAGAGTTGTAGGTCTTTCTGGGCTTGTGCACAGGTCATTCTTTGCCTACTTCTTTCTCTGGGCTCATCAACCTTTGATCAAGCATACCGCGCAAGCTGCTCTCTATGCCAGTACGCACTTCTTCCGCTCGAGCCACTCCTTCGTCACGGAATCGTCCCAGGTCTTCCAGACGTTCTTTAAGGAGTGCCCGGGCGCGGAATAGTTGTGTCTTGACTGTGCCGACCGGCACTCGCATAATGCTGGCAATTTCTTCGTAGCTCAGTTCCTGCAAGTGACGTAATACCAGGACTGCCCGATATTTTGCCGGCAAGTTGTCGATTTCGCTTCGCACGGTTTCACGCATAAGATGTTCGGCGTCGCGAGCGTGGCTAGCGCTTATGGTTTCCGCCAGACTCTGCTCACGTGCCGACGCTTCCACAAGCTCTCGCTTGACCTGGGCCACGCGGCGCTGGTGCTGTGCTTGTTTCAGGCAGTAGTTGTAGGCAATTCTATAGAGCCAGGTAGCAAAGCGGGCGTCACCACGGAAAGCATGTAGACCTTGCCAGGCGGCCAGGAACACTTCTTGTGTCGCCTCAGTAGCTTCTTCACTATCATGTAGCATGCGCAACGCCAGCAAATATACCTGCCGCTGGTGTAGACGGACCAGCATACCGAAGGACTCCTGATCACCGGCGCGGGCATGCTCGAGCAGGGAGGCCTCTTCGGAGTCCGATCCCTGTGCGTAAGAGCTTACGATTTCCAAACCAGGCAATGCCGGCGGCGGTGTCTGCTCGGCTGCACCCATCAATTCACTGCTTCCAATAGTAGGAGTCCAACCAGTGGGCCGATCTATCGGAGCGTAGCGCGAGCCAAAAGGTTTCACTTAAACATTCCTGAACTCTGTCTAGCGCTTTGCCATGTCTCTGGTCGGACAGGCGAAACTTTGGAGGTGGCTATGCACTCCAAACTAATACCAATGAAGAGAGCCATACCTCTACTTTGAACCTGGTGGCTCATTTACGTACATAACTTATCATAATTAATCCAGGAAGGTTGGCGCCGCCGGCTTAGCGGGTTACATGCAGTATACCCAGTACGGGCAATAGGGCCTAAAGCAGGCTCGCCCTTTAGAAGTGCCAGCCGCATGCTGTCGCATAGTTTATAGTTCAAGAGAGAGCAAGCTATGAACGATTTGACAATTGTCGGCCTTGAATGGCTGGGGGGAGTCACCGTATTCTTGGTTTTTATTCTCCTTCTGCGGTATCTTGAGCATCGGGAACGCATGAGTATGATCGAGCGTGGCCTTTTACAGCCGGAGACCACCCAGCATCCACGCTATCCACACGGCTCGGCACAGTTACGCGGAGGGCTGATAACTGCTAGTGTGGGGTTCGCGCTTACCGTTGGTCTCTACAACTTAGGGTGGTTGCTTCCGGCACCGCTGACTGCGGCCCCCGGTCGCATAGGTCCTTGGTTACTACCTGGCCTGATTCCTCTGGCGATTGGCCTTGCGCTGGTAGCTGGTTACTATCTCTCGCCGCCTCACCAGGAGGCCGACGCACCTCACATGGACAATTCCAAGGAGAAACCGGCGAGTTCCGGCGGGCAGCATCGCGGATGGTACCTTGTCGAGCCTAGGGGCCGGGCGTCTGATATTGTCGGGGATGCTGACCAGGTTAATGGGACTGACGAAAATGCTCCATTGGGCACCTAGCCCAGGTGCTACAGGGTAGAGAAGATTATTGCTCACCGTGTTCTCCCTAGCACTTCTGGCCAGGTGTGACGCAAGGGATAGTTGGCACGTTTGATGAAGTATCCCCGCCCAGTGAAGCCGCAAAAATCAGTGTCGGTATTCAACTCACAATAGCCTCTTGACACTGTGCCAAAGATGTGTTAATCTCATGAGGCGCCCTTAAAAGGGGGCGGCGATGCAGGGATGGCTCAACAGGTATATGGGCCAGGTATGTAGTACCTTGACAACTGAAGAGTGAGAAGCAGTAGCACAGCGTATGCAAGCGGGTAAAGAGTGCGAGAGAGCACCGTCAAGCGCAGGCTGGATGCTGGGAGTTTGTGGGTCATGAGGCCCACGAGGGACTGGCGGAG
>JBKQTH010000058.1:0-18478 GCA_052143275.1 Ktedonobacterales bacterium
TGGCCGGCTCGCGCCAGCTTGTAGAGCGGCTTTCCGCCTCGCTTGAGCGCAGAGAACCGGGGCGGCACCTGGGACTGCGCACCCAGGAAATGCGGCAGCGCCGCCCGAATATCCGCCTCTCTGATGCTCACCGGCGCCTCCCGTGTGACGCGGCCGTCGGCATCATAGGTATCGGTCTCGCAGCCGAAGCGAATGGTCGCGCGATACGCCTTACCGCTCTCGCTGAGATATTCGGCTACCCGTGTTGCCTTTCCCAGGCAGATCGGTAGCACGCCAGTGGCGGCAGGGTCGAGGGTGCCGGCGTGGCCTACCTGCTTCTGCCGGACTAGCCGCCGTACTTTCGCCACCACATCGTGCGAGGTCATGCCCGCCGCTTTGTCGATGTTGAAGATACCATCCATGCCCGCTAGTATACGCCAAACCTCAAGTGTCTCTCACCAACTCATGGTCCGCTGCTGGCGGAGTCGGGTCGTGCGGGCCTATGCTACATGCTATATAGGCAAAAAGGTGAGATCAATGACCAACACACCAATACTGATCGGCCGTTTACTCTCCACTCGTCGCCGCCAACGACTGCAGTATTTGTTGGCCGAAGGGGGCCACCTTCAGCAGCGTGACGCAGTAAATCTGCTGGAACCGGCACAACTGCCGGAGATGGCTCGCTGGAGCCTTGCTCTCCTGATTGTGTCACTGGTGGTCTTCATTTCACTGGATGTGGTTGCCAGGTCAAGGCAGCCGGCCGGGGCAGCCCCCGTCTCAAGCCTGACTCCGGTGACGGTGGTTCTCCTCATTGTAGCCAATATCGTAGCTTATATTTTGATGGTACCACTCCACGAGGCGCTGCATGCCGCAGTCATCGTGGCGCTAGGTGGCCGGCCCAGCTTTGGTCTGCAACTCCCCCTGGCAGCGTATTGCACCGCGCCGGGCCAGCTTTTTACACGGGGCGGTTATATCGCGGTGGCCATTGCTCCCCTCCTCGTCCTAACTATTCTGGGGGTCCTGGCGATCTGGGCGTTTCCGTATATCGCTGCGCTTTTCATTTTGGGCCTGGCCGGCAATGTCTCCGGCGCAGTGGGAGATCTCGTGGCGGTCATACATGTGTACCGTTTGCCGCCCACCGTGCTGATTGCCGACACCCAAACCGGTTTCATAGCCTATGAGGTAGTCTGAAACGAGAAGGAGACACCGTTTCACCAGCGCTTGACACGGAAAGTTAAGTTTTGCTATCATCTAGCTGGACAATTGAAGATCCTGCGCTCTCATCAAGAGTGGCTGAGGGAAAACGGCCCGAAGAAGCCTGGCAACCCACCCCGTACCCGGGGAAGGGTGCAAACTCCGGCGGACGCAATGGACGTTCGCGAGATGAGGGGAGGAGACAGTGCGCGGCGAGTGTCGCCGTACTGCCGTAACCGCCCTCATCCAATATGGACTTGAGGGCGGTTTTTTGTGATCTTTTTGACCTTGGCGATAGCAGATCATTCGAGACCAGAGGTGTAGGTGTGATGTCGCAATCACCGTCCGGCACTCTTGGCTCGCCCGGCACGCGCGAGTTGCCTGAGGAATGGCCACTTGCTTATTTCTCGAGTGCCGGACGGACCCCAGTCCGCGTGCCCATTGGCGCTCTGTCACTCGACGAGGGAGATACCCTCGACTCGGTGGTACTGGCCTGCGAGGCCTGGGGCGCTCTGTCGCCGGCTCGAGACAACGTGATACTACTCTGCCATGCGCTCACCGGCAACTCGCATGCTCATGACGAAGAGCGACCGGACGACCAGCGCGCAGGCTGGTGGAATCCTCTGGTAGGACCCGGACGCGCCTTCGATACCAACAACTATTTTGTGCTCTCCTCCAACGTGCTCGGCGGAAGCGGCGGCAGCACCGGCCCCACCAGCCCCCATCCGGCGGATGGGCAGCGGTACCGTCTTCGCTTCCCCAAGGTGACGGTTGGTGACATGGTGCGGGCTCAGCGCGTACTGCTGCAGGCTCTCGGTATCCCACGGCTGGCAGTGGTGGCCGGCGGATCCCTAGGGGGTTTACAAGCGCTGGAGTGGGCCATTGCCTATCCGGAGCTGGTGGAACGCGCGGTGGTGGTGGCGGCGGCTACCCGCCTGTCGGCGCAGGGGCTTGCTATCGACGATATCGCACGCCAGACGATCATGGGCGATCCAGCCTGGAATTCCGGTAACTACCCGCCGTCCGGCGGGCCGCATACTGGCCTGGCGCTCGCGCGTATGCTTGCTATGCTGACCTATACCAGCGCCGAAGGGCTGGAGGCTCGCTTTGGCCGGCGGCCGGCAACTCGCGCCAGCTCATGGCCACTCTTTGGCCCAAGGCTGGAGATCGAGACCTACCTGCACCATCAGGGCGAAAAGCTGACTGGTAGATTTGACGCCAACACCTACCTCTACCTCACTAACGCCATGGACCGCTACGATGCGGCTCTCGGGGATGGCCGAGGCACAGACGCCTCCGCATCTGCCCGCATACGTGCCCAGGTACTGGCCATCGGCATCTCAAGCGACTGGCTGTATCCACCGCGGCAGGTGAGGTCTCTAGCCGAGGGCATCGTTGCCGCCGGCGGTCGGGCACAGTACCAGGAAATCGAGTCGCCCCACGGACACGATGCTTTTTTGCAAGAGTGGGATTGCATGCAGGCACTGCTCCGCCCATTTGTGACGGCGGCGTAGCTCGCGACCTTTGAACCAGTTGTTGTTGATGTGCTACACACAGAAAAAAAAGGAACCGAAAATGGCCGATTTCGAAAGCCCTTCCTACGCCTTTGAAACCCTGGCGCTGCACGCCGGCCAGGAGCAACCCGACCCTACCACTCACGCACGTGCGGTGCCCATTTACCAGACGACGTCGTATGTCTTCGAAGACGCCGATGAGGCAGCGGATCTCTTCGCCCTCCAAAAATTCGGCAACATCTACACCCGGATCATGAATCCTACTCAGGATGTCTTTGAGCGACGCCTGGCGGCACTGGAAGGAGGAGTGGGCGCGCTGGCCACCGCCTCCGGGCAGGCGGCTGAGTTCCTGGCCATTGCCAATATCGCCGCAGCCGGAGATGAGATCGTGAGCAGCACCGGGCTTTACGGTGGGACGTACAACCTGTTCTCACAGACTCTGCCGCGACTGGGCATTGCCGTCCATTTCGTAGACGGTACCGACCCAGTAAACTTCCGGCATGCCATCACGCCGCGTACTCGAGCTGTCTTCGCCGAGACGGTCTCCAATCCCGCGCTGGACACGCTCGACATACGCGCAGTAGCCGACGTGGCGCACGAGGCCGGCATTCCGCTCATTCTGGACAACACGCTTCCCACACCGTACCTGGTACAGCCTCTTGCCCATGGCGCCGATATCGTGCTTCATTCCGCCACCAAGTTCATCGGCGGTCATGGTACTTCCATCGGCGGCATAATCGTCGACGGAGGAAAGTTCGATTGGTCGGCCACCGATAAATTCCCGAGTCTGGTAGAGCCTGACCCATCCTACCATGGCGTACGGTATGTCGAAGCGTTTGGTCCGCTGGCCTACATCCTCAAGGCTCGTGTACAGCTCATGCGCGACCTGGGGCCAGCCATCAGCCCACTCAATAGTTGGCTATTTCTGCAAGGGTTGGAGACGCTGCCACTTCGGATGGAGCGCCATAGCGAGAACGCGCTTCAGGTAGCAAACTTCCTGCAGGGACACCCCGCGGTTTCCTGGGTGCTCTATCCCGGACTGGAAAGCCATCCCGCCTATGGCCTGGCTAGACGCTACCACCAGCACGGGTACGGCGCCATCGTCGGGTTCGGCATCAAGGGTGGCCTGGAAGCGGGAAAGAGCTTTGTCGGCAAGCTCAAAATCTTCTCGCTGCTGGCCAACGTCGGCGATGCCAAGTCGCTGGTCATCCATCCCGCCAGCACCACCCACTCGCAACTGAGCGAAGCCGAACAGCGCGCCACGGGTGTTACACCTGACTTCGTACGCCTCTCAGTGGGCATTGAAGCCATCGACGACCTACTGCGCGACCTGGATCAGGCGCTCTACCAGGCGGCAAAACTCTAGCCGCCGGGTGCTAACTCTCGGGCACCCGGGCCAGGAGCCAGGCAGCCCTCTCTGTGATATGTGCTTGGGTGCTCTCTGGCCCGGGTGCCCCACTAGTGATGAGTGGCGCCAATCAGGGCAACTATCACATAGGTGACGGCAAGCAGTAAACAGATGCCCAGAAACAGGCCGTAGCAGCCAATCTGGTAGCGACTACGTATCTCCAGGGCCTGGCGGAGCTGCTCATCCATATCCGGCGGATCCAGTTCGATAGGCAGGTTCAGTTCCTCCAACCTACGAAGCAGCTTGCGAAAGCCCGCGACGTTACTTACTCCTTCAGCCGCGATGACCGTGTTGCCGTCGTCCAGCTCAACCATCAAAACAAGCTTGCTGGGATTGTGCTCACCGGGAGTGAGAAGCAGTCGTTTGATGTTGGCCAATGTATAGCGTAACTCTTCATTTTCCTCGCGCAGCAGAACCGTAAAGGCGTCGGGGTAGAGGCGCAGCTCTTTACCAAGGCCATAGCGGACTCGCGCCAGCGGTATCTCCTCGCGTTCGCCGTACGCCTCGCCCAGTCCATCTTCGGCAGTTGACCAGGCTGATTGGCCCGATCCAGGATATTCGTCGACATCACGCCCCTCGGAGCTCCGCATTCCAGAGTATGGCTGAGACGTACCCTTAGGTGCGGGCGGTAGCTCCGCAGTCGAGCGCTCGTGGTCATGAGTGTCTTCATTCATGGGTCATACACTCGTTCGCTGTGTGCTGTCCCCTTCCGGACGATGTCTCATCGCCGGCACCTGGAGCGTGACTAGTAATGACGCTCCGTCTTGTATTGTACCATTCCCATGCGCGGCATCCGCTACCCCCGGTGTTGGCCGCACGGCCGGTCCCGGAGAGAGCAGACTCGCGAGACGACAGCTATCGCCGCGCGCTAGTATTACGTATAGGAGGGCAGATCGTAGCCGAGGAGCTAGTACGCGCAGGGACACCTCCTAGAACGGAGAAGCAAGGTTGGTAGAGATAGCTGTTGATCAGGAGAGAGGTCTGTTGATCGTACGGGTACGGGGCGCGGCACGCATGATCACACCCCGTACCCGGGTGGTAGTGCCGTTGGACCATGTCGTCGGCGCGGTGGCGCGTCCTGAGCCGCCACGCCAATTGGTGGAGCACCTGAAGATGTTAACTGGCGCCGGCACTCACATTCCTGGTTTACTTCGGGTGGGAACATTTATTGCCGATGACGGTTGTCGCGAATTCTACGCGCTGCGGGATGGACGGCGCGCCGTAGTCATTGAGCTGGTTCAGGAGCCTTTCCGCCGGCTGATCATCGAACCTTCCAGCCATGAGAGCCCGGAGGATTGCGCCAGACGCCTGCGTGACGCGGTCGTGATGGCCCGTTCCGGCAACGGCTCTCATGGACCAAACAGCCGGCGTTGATGTTCGTGCATGCGGCCGAGCCTGGTGCGGATCAGGGAAGATCTCGCACCAGGCGATAGTAGTGAGGGCAGTCCGCCGTCTCGCCGCCGGCGACGGAAAAACCGCGCCGGGTAGCAAACCGCAGTCCATCAGAGGCGCCAACCAGGACGTCCACCGAGAGACGGACGGCACCCTGTTCAAGGGCAAACTGTAGTAGATCGTCGTAGAGCATGCCGCCGATGCTCCGTCCGCGCAGCTCTTTCTGCACGATCACCTGAAAGTGGAAATGGCCATCCGGCATACACCGCTCATGGAGGATCTCAGCAAATCCTGCGATACGCCGGCAAGCGGCGGTTGCGACCACTCGCAACCGAACCGTTCCAGGTGGCAAACCTTGGTTCCAGGCCTGAAGACGTTCAACTGACACAGGCTCACATGAGTCTCTAGTTATGAGCTCGGCGAGTTGTTGGTAATCCGTCTCAGGATCGATGGGCGACAGGTAAATAGACATGATCTGCAAGTCCTATTCCAGCGCTTCCGTCCCGGCACGATCAGCTTGCGGCCAAGATTGGCCTAGCCGTTGCGCTTTAGTCTGCCGGTGCGCTTGGCGAAACGTTCAGCAATATGGAAGACATACTGGCCAAGCGGTACCAGCACGACGCCACAAACCAGTAGCGGCCAGATATCGGGCCAGAGCTGGCCAAAAGACGCGCCTTTCTGTAGGCTGTTCCGCAGCCCCTCGAGCATATAGGTCGTGGGCGTTACCTTGGAGACCGCCTGCAACCAACCTGGAAGCACGGTAACCGGGTAATAGACGCCGGAGACCAGGAGCATGACGGCGCGAATGATGTACGCCATTTGCGCGCCGCGCTCGGTAAAGAGCATCGGTAGCACCGCCGAAACTGTTCCCAGGCCTATCAGCGAGATACTGCCCAGCAGCAGAACGAGGAGCGCTGATCCCCAGTTCGCCGAAGACAGATCCAGGTGGAAGAACAGGCTCAAGACCACGAGTTGAAATGCCGTAAGCAAGATACCGTGCAGCAGCGCGAAGAGGCAGCTGCCCAGCATGTGAGTCAGCCGGGAGACCGGTGCCATGAAGGTATACTCGATGGTGCCTTCCCACCGCTCCATGGTTACCGTCTCGGTTACGTTGTCGAACACGACGCTGACATAGGTCCAGACGGCCGTTCCGATCGCCAGGTACAGTATAAAATACTGCTCCTGAGCTGGAGTAAGGTGGATACCGGGTACTCTGGCAATAAAGGTGATGCTCAGGGCATTAACCACGTTGTACACAATCCAGACCAGTTCCCAGGCCCAGTAGCGCTTGCTCAGATACCAGCCACGCTCGACAAAGGCGTAGCTCTTGTTGGCCTCTCGCCCCACGCTTCGGATCATGCCGATCATGGGGTTCTCCGCTCGCTTAGTTTCGATCATTCCGCCCTCCGTTCCTCAAGGTGCCTATTCCTCACCGTCGTCTGCGTCACCGTCTTCGTCTTCGTCTTCGTCTTGTTCCCAGTCCCGACCAGTGTAGGACATGAAGACCTCGGTCAGAGTCGCCTCTCGACCGAGATTCTGCCGCTCGGCCACGGTCTTTTTGAGAGCCGCCGGCGTATCCAGGGCGACGATACGCCCACCATCTATGATGGCGATGCTGTCGCAGAGCGCCTCCGCCTCATCCATATCGTGCGTGGTGAGAAGGATGGTGGCATCGTGGGTATCTCGCAACTCGCGGACAAAAACCTGTACATCCTGCTTTGAGCGCGGATCGAGACCGGTGGTAGGCTCATCCAGCAACAACAGGATAGGTGCGGTCAGAAAGGCGCGAGCAATGGCCACTTTCTGCTGCATGCCGCGAGACATGTGTTCCAGCGGCTGTCGAATGCGATCAGGTTTGATTCCCAACCGGGTCAGTATCTCAAAAACCTCCTGCCGCGCCTCGCCTGCCGGTATCCCATAGAGGCGTGCCGAGTACAGCAGATTCTCTAGCGGGCTTAGCTTGCGGAAGAAGGCGGCTTCGACACTTACTCGATTGATGAGACGCTGTACCGCTCGCTCTTCCAGGACGACATCATGGCCAAACACTTTGACACTTCCGGTGTCGGGGATCAGCAGGGTCGAGATCAACCTGATCAGGGTCGACTTACCTGATCCGTTGGATCCAAGCACACCCATGATCTCGCGCCGATGAATCGTAAGGCTGATGTCTTCCACAGCGCGCACAATCCTCTGGCTACGTTTCCGAGAGTTGGCGCGCCTGAAAAGACGCATGCCGCCGCTTTTGACAAAATGCTTCGAGACGTGATCGATCACCAGGGCATCGTACTGGTCCAGACGCGCCAGTTCCTCGTCGGAGAGTAGCTGTGTTCTGCGCCGTGTCACATCGGCATTCATCCGCAGCGAGGATGGCAATGAATGGCTTGTCGGTTCGAGTTCGTCTTTCAGAATTGCCACGTGGAGATCTCCTACCGGCAGCCTGCCGGTTCAGTTTGGATCAGCTTCTGGACGCATTCCAGGACGTCACCATAAGAAAAGACAACAAAAAAAGGATCACGGGCGGCGATGTGGTTATCGCGTGCCCATGATCCTGGGAACATCCGGTTCGTGATGTTTGCTCGCTACCTTCTTAGCACCCCCTGCGGGTTCAAGAGATCGCGAACCAAAGCTCCCTGTAGAATGGGCACAATATGGCCAAAAGAGGTTCCACCGCGGTAGGCGGTACGAAGCCGGCCACACATCCACTTAGGGGTAGGCACGGCGACACCAATGATGGCGCAGATTGTGTTCTGGCTATCCATCTATTCTCTCCTCGCCGTGTTCAACTGGAAATGCCTGAATCATTAGTTGAGGACTAACTTATTGAGCCACTGACATCACGCTAGTCAGGATTATAGCTGCTAGAGCCTTCCAAAGTCAACGAGACCACGGCTTGCTCTAGAGAAAGCTACAGAAATCTGCACCTTCGTACAGTTCGTTCTGAGCGCAGTCGCCGGCTTTAATTTCACCCGCCTCCTTGGCCATCCGTACGTAACTCATTCCTTGGCCTGGCTCCACCAGGCCAGCCACTCGGCTGCTTCCAGGTCGGTTAGCTCGCGGCCCTCACGCCGGGCCCTTTCTTCCATGGCGCTGAAGCGCCGGCGGAAACGCTGGTTGGCCGCGCGCAGCGCCTCCTCGGGCTCGATCTTAAGATGCCGGGAGAGCGTAGTGAGAGCAAACAGCAGATCGCCTAGCTCGAGGCGCTGCTGCTCCGGATCTTCAGCAGACGCCACCTCCTGCGCTTCTTCGGCCACTTTGCCCAGCGCGCCGTCGGTGGAGACCCAGTCGAAACCGGTCTTGGCTGCCTTTCGTCCGAGTTCGTAGGCCTGGTAGAGCGCGGGTGCGCTACGCGGAATACCCCGTAGCACACTCTCAACTTCAATGTCTTCACCCCTATCCGCTCGCTCAATACGCTTGATTGCTTCCCAGTTGCGCACGACATGCTCGGCATCTCGCACGTCGACCTCACCAAAAACATGTGGGTGGCGGCGAATCAACTTCTCGTTAACCGCCTGGTACACATCTCCAATATGAAAGAGATCCTCCTGGTCCGCCACCTCAGCCTGAAGGTAGACCTGTAGGAGCAAGTCCCCCAATTCTTCGGCCAGCTTCTCCGCCAGCTCCGGAGTACCGTCCCACTCATCCAGTATCTCCACCACCTCGTAGGCCTCTTCCAGCACATACGTGCGCAGGGACTGATGGGTCTGCTCGCGATCCCATGGGCAGCCCTCCGGTGCCCGAAGACGGTGAACGATGTAGCGCAGCCCCTCCGGGACCCGTAGCGCCTCCAGAGCGGGCAATGGCGGAACGTATAGGGTGGTCAAATGGTCGATAGGCTCACCACGATCCAGCTCCAGGAGCGGGATGCGGGTGACCGTCTGCATACCTGGGACACCAGCCGAGCGTACTAGACTGATCTCCCAGTCGTCGGGATACACCTCCAGTAGGGCCAATTTGACTCCACTGGCCAGCCGGCGATTATAGGCCTGTGCAATCAAGAGCGGGTGCGTTGGAAGTATCACGCCCATTAACTCAGAAGCAGGCACATCGGCTAGCAATGTGGCATCGAGTAGCTGTAAATCACCCTCGAGCGGATCAAGTTCCAGCGCGGAACAGACCGGCTCGATAAAGGACAGTCCGGCGACCACGCGCACTGTGGTGTCCAGCTGGCTAGCCCGAAGCCGCAAAAGGCGAACAGACTCTTCCGCAATGAGCGGATGCCCGGGAACCGCATAAATCAGCGACTCCCCCGGAGGAAGCTCGGCATATCGGGCCAGCAGCTGCTCCACCATCTGCGGGTACAGCTCTGCAAAGCTTCCGGCGCTTTCATACAGCCCATCGAAGGACTCGACAGCCAGATCAGGCCGCAACCGATAAAGGGCCTCCACCGTTGGATGGCGCAATGTCCGGCAGATCAGTTGCGAAGCCGATGCCAGAACGTCACGCGCCTCTAGAGTCAGGTCCTCCCAGCGCGCCGGCCCCAGCCCCACCACAATTATGCTTCTTTCACCGGCTGCCATCCTTGTCGCTCCTTGCTAGGACGTTGCTACGACGTTGCAGTGGTGATAGGTAGCGGGTACTTCTCCACCGTGCTGTGACCAGGCAGACGCACAATCTCATCGATCCAGGCACCGAAGATGGTCCCTTCGGTCTGGGCGTCATTTAAGGAAGCGACGGGAGCATTGGCCACGCTTGTCGTATCTACAACCAAGTACTGGCCCGCAGACTGCCCAGTCAGCGCATAGACGCGATACTTTTCCGGCGCCTGGCTGAAATGGAGATTATTGTAGCAGCCCGGTTTGGTCGGCCGGCCTCCGGCAAAGACTACACTGTCGAACTCTGGTAAGAACTGCCCAATATACTGCTGGCCAAGATCGGAATAACTGCCGGTGCCATTCGGACTGTTCTGCACCTGTTGGCCAAGCGTGGCAAAGTCCGCGCCGTGCTCAGCCTGATTCAATAAGCTCTCAGCTTGCTTCAGGCTGCTGACCGCGATATAGCTTACATTGGCGGTTGGGAGATGAAGCACTTTGAGAAGATTTACCTGGTACGCTTGCTGCTTACTATAGAGATCGAGGGCATAGGGACTGGTCACGAGTGCATTAAACTCGGGCCATTCCGAATTGGTAGGATCCGACAGTACCGACTTTGCCGTGCTAAGAATCTGCTCTTTCTGCGCGGCGATATCTTTCTGGCTCACCGTGACACCGCAGGCCCGCGCTTGCTCACGCGCCAGTTCATAATCGATGAGAAAGCTCAGCACCGCGTTTTGTAAAGAGGCTTGCGTAAGCCGCCCGCTGGGTGACTGCCAACTGGTGGCACTTCCCGCCGAAGCTCTAATCGCATATGTCAGCATCTTCTGGTAGCTGTCGAGTCCAATTCCGTTGCCATTCACCGTGGCAACCAGGACTGGTCCTGAAAGGCTGTTACTACTGCCGCATCCCGCGAGCCCGACTACCGTAAGGAGTCCAATGATCATCAGCGCCTTGCTCGGCTGCTGCCACACTCGACGCTTGGAGTGCATCCTCATAAAATTTACGCTGTCCCTTATGCATGCATGCGAATTCCGCTATATTCAGAGACGATGGTAACAGAATATAGTTGCGGCGTCAAACTCATCACAGTACTGTTTCGGTGCCTTCCTCGCCGCCAAGCAGCGCGTCTATCTCCTCCAGGCAAGAGTCGCGATCCAGAAGCCAGCGGCGATAGGGTACCCGGTGCACTCGCCAGCCGGCACGCTCGAGAATAGTCTGTCCAGCGATGCTATCCAGAGACGGTGTGCCGGCTGCCGCCGGGAGCCGCTCGGGGTCGCCGTCGCAGGCGATAGCCAAAGCCTGCCGGCCGCGAGCTGCCACTACATCTATCGAAAATCCGGCTACCGGATAACCCCGGTAGACGGTATAACCAGCATGCTGCGCCAGCTCTTCGGCTACCGCGCGCTCAAAGGTAGTGCCGGCGTCGCTCAGGCTCTCCGGCGCTTGTTCCTCCAGGCATTCCGTGGCATAGATCAGGTACTCGCGAAGCAGATGATCAACCGGCAGATGGCGTGGGTCCAGTGCGGTATAGATCACCTGGCGCCGGCGCGCTCGAGTTATCGCTACATTAAATAGGTTTTCGTTGTTAAGAAAAGTCACAGTGCTCCGATGCGAAGTTGGATCTGCGCAGAAGCTGATCAGCATCACATCTCGCTCATCGCCCTGGAACGTGTGAGCGGTGCCCACAGTTATATCGTGATCCTGTAAAACGCGCGATTTCAGCTTGGCGGCTAGAGTGCGAGACAGATAGTTAACCTGATCCCGATAGGGCGAAAGTACGCCAATTGAAGACTTGTCGGCTGCAGCCAACTTGGCCTCAGTACGAGCAATCTTGTTGATCTCGTTGACTATTGCCTCGGCCTCGGCGACATTGTGGCCGCTTTTCTCCCGCCTGCCGTTGATCTTGCGCAGCTCCAGACTTCGCAGCCCGATTGTATCCGGCCGGCGGGTCATGATACGCAAAGCTGTGCCGTAGAAGCGGCGATTGCTGAACTCGATGATCTGGGGCAGGCTGCGATAATGCTCGTCCAGCAGAACGACATCATCCTGCGAAGGAAGCGCACCGTTGACCACATCTAGCAGACTATGGGTGCGATAGTTCCACTGCGAACGCTGGCTGGCGCTTAGGCCGTGCTGCGAAGCCAGCGCTGCCTGACGATCCTCACGCAACCAGGAAAGGTGGCGTAGTTGCTTGGGATCTCCACAGACAATGGCTCGCTTGGCTCGATAGAGCAGCGGCAGAGCGCTCGACACATCACACTGTGATGCCTCGTCCACGATAACCAGATCAAACATTTCGCGCTGAAGTGGCAACAGCTCGGCTGCGTGTGGATTGGTTACTGCCCATATTGGGAAGGTATTCAGCAAGGCGGCAAAATCCAACTCGGCGAAGATTTTGTCCTGTTCGGCGGTACTTCGGGCCTCAAGGGCGGTCTTGAAAAGCGACAGGGTACGTCGGTTAAGCCGGAGGGCCTCGGCCAGGGTGTCTCGCCGGCGGATTGACAACAGCTCGCCTACTATGGCGCCGCGATCGGTACGCAGCCTAGCATGGCGTGTCAGCAGAGCATTCACTTCTTCGGCTTCAGCCAGCTCAGTCTCCAAAAGGGCGAGATTGGCACGCGCCGACTCGCGCTGGATAATCGCCTCGATCTCTTCCAGATCCTGGCCACGCACCCCAAGCGCGGCGGCCACTTCGGCGGCAAGCTGCTCGCGTTTTCTGCCTGAGAACCAGGCCATTTTGCGAGGGTTCAGCTTCCGCAACTCTTCCCGCCAGCGCCGAATCTCTTCCGGTCCCGCCCTCTCGGCAGCCTCTTCATCGTAGTGTGGAGCCGCAATGTCGGCAAAGGCCCCAGCCAGCTCAACCCACTGGCTTTCCGCTCCGAGCAACTCTATTATGCCGCTCTGGATATGCGCCAACTCCAGGTCCACGGCGCTGAGCCGCTCCTCAAGCATTTCAATCTCACCAGGACGAGGCTTAGATGGCGCGCCGGTTCCGTCGAAGAGATTGTCAAGGAACTGCTTGAGCTCATCTCGGTAGCGCTTGTCACCACCTCGCAGAATGACCGTCAGGCTTCCTAGATGGGGTTGGAGCTTCTCCACTACGACATCGACTGCTTTGTTCATCTTGGAGGAGAGCAACACTGTCTGGCCGCGCGCCACCGCGTCAAGAATGATCTGGGCAATAGTAAAGGACTTACCGGTTCCCGGCGGACCAATTACCAGCGTCAGCGGGCGGTGCTCGGCCTGACGCAGCACCCGTGCCTGCGCATAGCTGAGCTCAGCTCCACAGAGCATAGCACGCTCTTGATCTCGGTGGGTACGGCCGCTGGAGGAGGTGCTGCCCCCTACAGCAATGTTGCCAAAGATTGCTGCCAGCGGCTCTGACATGTCCCCGCGATTACCCATCTCCTGCAATTCGGTCAGAACTCCGCGCGCTTCAGTGGGGCGGCGGACCAGGGCCATTGCTGAGGCACAGAGCAGCTGTACTGGGCTGTCGTGCTCTATCAGATCCCGTACGGCCTCTTCACTCTGTACCTCCGGCCAGGCCAGGAGGTCGTCAGTACGAAGATCTGGTATCAGCTCGCCGACGACGCTTGAGAACTCGCGGACAGCTTCCACGTCAAAGGGAGCCGAAGGCACCTGAGCCAGGATAGCCTCAGCATAGGCCTGCGCCTGTTCCTCGTTCTCCGCATCGATGAGCGAAGCCAGCAACGGAAAGTTGATACGTTGCTCATCCAACTCCACCACCAGCCAAGCCTGCGAGCCTTCATGCTCGATGCGCGCCGGCCAGTAGAGCAGTGGCGCACAGTAGAGCTCACCTTTACGTTTGGCGCTGGCCGCGTGGCCACGCCCGACCAGGAAGATGGAGCCGTAGATCAGAAATTTCTCGCGCCGATTGACATCGGCAGCATTCTGTGCGGTGACCGCCGTAGCTAGCGGCATCTCCAGCTGACTGGCCTGACCTGTCAAAACGACATCGGAGGCGTTGGCAAAGGTCAAATACTCCGCCTGGTTCTTGTCCAGTACATTGGTTAGAATGCCGCCACGTGAATCAGCGGAGAAACAGTCATGATAATATCGACACACTCCAGCAAAAAGCGGTGAGAACTCCGTGACCCCGGCAATCGCGCCGCTTGGCATCGGCGGGAAGAAATCAGTAGCGTCGGGCCACTGGCCGACGGGCGTCAGCCCCCCGCGTTCGGGCGGCGATACCGCAGTCCCTTCAGCAGTGTCGTGATTCGTCATTCCAGTCGTTCGAGCGCGTCGGAACATGCTATTCTTGCTCCCCTAGCCGGAACACACGCGCTGTCTGGAGAAGCGCAGGTACTAGCTGGGGGAGTATAGGGCTAGCTTCCAGCAAACGTCAAGCAACGTCCCCCATTCAGGCCGGAGTGACCAGAGTGTAGTAGCCGCTTCGTACCAGTTCCTGCGGACCGTTGACTGAGGCACCCCCACTGGGTGCCTCACAATAGCGGCGAGCAACAATTGCCTTTTGCTTGTTGCGACCAGTAGTCTATAAGAGACTAACTAAAAACTACAGAACAATCTGCTCGCAATTTCTGCCAACCAGGTCAAGCGTCTCAGTACTCTATACGGTGAAATAGGGACGCAGGCCGTGAGAGGAGTGTGACAGCATGGCGCACAGTGACCGAAGAGATCGACGTGGGCACGAGGGGCGAAATCTATCTCACCAAGGAGCACGGTCGATGCGTTCAGCTCAAGCTGGCCTCGCTGACCTGGATGAGGAGCAGAGGAAGTCGGTAGATGCCCTTCTCGATGACCTCCATGAGATGGCAGAATCCCTTCGCAGCACGGCGAAGTCAGACCGCACCCCGGAGCTTGCCCTATTGGCGGCGGTACTGGCCGCACCCGAACCAGTGGCAATGGCATTTGTGCAACGACTTGGGGCGATACGCGGTACCAGCGCCCGTGACGCCATAGAGGTCGCGCAGGCGTTAGGGGAATTGGAACCGCGCAAAGAAGTGGCACATGAGGCGCGGCGCGCACGACTACGACTTCGATCCGCCGGCGCAATGCCTTCTTTATCCTTTACGCCCACTGCTCCGGCAGCAGAGAGAGAAGCGGCCGGCGATATCCCTATCTCGCCTCTTCCATCGGCGGCTGCCGGGGCAGGCGACTTACCGCGTCTACTCGCCGCCTTTGTATCGGAGACCCGCGAGCAGGGTGAAGTTCGGCTGATTCTGGGCTGGCAGGAAGGCCAGGATGCGAATTATCTGCGTGGACACCAGTTCCACCTTGATTTCTGGGAAACCGGAGTGAAAGGTTTTGCCCTGATGGAGCCTATGAGCCGCGCGCGGTTCGACCGCGAGGCTAGAGACTTCATCGGAGCTGACAACGAGGATGGACGAGGAGGAGGAGCTCTGGTCTCCATCACCTGGGCAGAGGCTCGTAATCTGCTCCAGGAAGCGCTTGCTGTCAACCAGTGGCGCGGCGTGCCTCCCGATGCTGACTTCGGGCGCTACCGCACCCAGATCGAGGCACGTCTCCTGCATCCGCCGGCATCGGATGAGCTACAGAGACAGGTCGAGGTCGAGGAGCAACGTTTCTCGCGTGAGGGCGATAGACCCTATATCACTACCAAGTTGGAGCCGGAAGAGACAGCAGTAAACTGGCTGGGGGCCTGGACCTTTGGTGATTTCGGCCTTGCCTATGACCTACTCGCCGATGACCATCCGCTCCGTCAGCAAGCGACACGCGAAGAGTATACCGTGCTGCGGAGGCAGTGGTGGGATGCTGCCCAACCGGCTGGTCTACGGGTAACGCTGGTACGCGATCAGGAGAAGCGAGCCAGCGCTCTCTGGGTTCCGGGCAGCGCAGGGTTGGCGGTGGGAAATCAGCGGAAAGAGTTGGAAGCGTTCTGGTCGGTGGTGTTGAAGGAGTCGGAACTGGGCGGGCAGATCCCCGAACTGCCGCTGGCGACTATTTATAGCAGCGATACTGGACGCCACTGGTACTGGAGCGGCTATACGCTGGTACGTGACCGCAGCCGCCGCTGGTACATCAGCCGAAGTCGAGACGAAGGCGCTAGTAGCCAGACGCTTACGGTGGATGAGCTTACGCAACGTATCGAGGAAGCCCACCGGCAAGTCGAGGAGATTACCGCGCAGGAAGCGCCCGACCCGTCCAGTGAGGCTGCTGCGCTTGCGCTTCGCAACATAACCGGTGCCCTGACTGCATCACTGCACTACAGTGATGCGTTGGCGGTACGGTTGCCGCTAGATGAGTCAGTGTATCGCTCAGCCACTACCGATGCGCGGACACTCGGCAACCACGAGAGAGCTGTCGCCTTGATTGAACGGATGCGCAGGCGCTTCGGCGATAGCATACGCCTCCGTTTTGAGCAAGGGATTGAAGAATATCTGGTTGCCGAGCAGTATGGGCGTCAGGGAATGGCACAGGCGGAGGCCTCCTGGCTGGAGCGGGCAGTTCAGACACTGCGTGAGGTTGTGGCAGCGGAGCCTACTGCTGAGCATCTGCAGGGCCTGGGCGAGCTGCTCTCGAGACAGGGGCACTTCAACCAGGCGGAGACCTATCTAAGGGACGCTACGGCAGCGGACCCAGGTCGCGCTCTGGTCTTCTCAGACCTTGCCGATGCCCTCATGGGACGCATCACCGGTGAGAATCTAGATGATCCGGTAAAGGTCTCACCGGAAGAGCAACAGCGAATTGCCCGCGAGGCCCTGGCTGCGCTGGGCCAGGCCGGCAAGCTCGATCGAAGTATCTCTGGACTCTATACCCGTATGGGGGCGATTTATGATTTGCTGCACCAGCCGGATGATGCCCTGATCGCTCTGGAAGAGGCCATTCGACTGGATCCGGCCGATGCCGATGCTCACTATACCCTTGGGACAATGCTGATGGATCGCACACGATACGAGGCTGCGCTGCCCCACCTGGTTACGGCCGTTCAGCTTGCTCCAATGGCGCTTCAGGCACGACTCAGCCTGGCCGCCTGTTACGGCATGCTGGGCCAGGTTGCACAGGCCGATCGAGAGTTAGACGCCATCGACCGTATTCAGCCGGGACTTCCACAAGTAGCTGAACTCCGCACGTACCTGGCGGAACAGCGTAAGCGGCGCTAAGCCTGGTCCTAATCTTCACGCCGGTCCTGTAGCAGCTCCATTGCTGCCTTCATGACTTCATCGGAAGTTATGGCCTTCAGACAGGCGAAGGAGTAGCACGTGTTCGGCACCCAAGGGGCATCGTTGCCAATGAAATGGAAGCAAGGACTGCAAGGCAAGTTGGACTGAACCAGACGTTGCCGGTAGGTAGATTTGCCCATAGGACGGAATTGCTCTGGGTTGGACGGGCCAAAGATGCCGACCGCCGGGGTTCCGACCGCCGCGGCAATGTGTAACGGACATGAGTCATTGCCTATGAAAAGCGCTGACATCTCAATGAGAGCGGCTGATTCGCGCAGTGAGGTAAGTCCGGCCACCGGTGTGATGTTGCGCGGAATTCTCTCCACAACTTCCTGACATAGCGGCTGATCTTCCTGGCCGCCGACCAGAAGAATATGGGCATTGAATCTCTCGATCAATTGGTTGGCTACATCGGCAAAGCGGGACGTAGCCCAGCGCTTCCGACCGTTGAAGCCATCGCCGCCAACGTGCATGGTGATGAGGAGATGGGCTGGCGACAGTCCCCAGTTGCGTAGCTTCCGCCGGGCGGAAGACCGGTCATGAGCCGCCAGATATAGCCTGGGCTGTCGCTCCTCAGGAGTTAGCGGCACGCTAAGAAATGGCTCGATGACCTGTAGATACTGATCTACAGCATGCCGGGAGCGATAAGCCTCAGAGTGACCGCCGATCAGCCACCAGAGGGGCGGCATATCGACGTGCAGCTGCTTCTGGTTCAAGCCGGCCATCATGAGGAGGAGTTTGCCCACTGGAGAAAGATTGAGGATCAGGTCGTACCTTTTCTGGCGCAGCTCGGCGATACACCTTGCTAGATTTCGCATACGGCGCTCAGTGACATTGGCATCCATCACAACCATGTTATCGAAACTCGGGTTGTTGGTCAGAATGCCTGCGTTACTCCGCGATACCAGCACGGTAACTTTTGCCCAAGGAAATTGGCGCCGTAGCGCTGCCAGAGCGGGCGTAGCAAAGAGCGTGTCGCCAATGGGCAACAGCAAGTTCACCAATATGCTGCTTGGATCAAGCAAGCTATATTCTTGGGTAGAGTGATGGCGTCGCTCGATAGCTTCAGAATTTAGGAGAGGCTCCATCATCGACTTGCTAAACGAGACAGATGAGGCGAACAATGGGTCAAACACTGACGTTTTCACCCCTCCGGCAACAAAACTCGAGAGTTCTACGGTGCACCAAACTAGTTAGGCACTCAAACCCTGCTGCTTTTCGTTACCAAAGAAAACAGTAGACTAAACCCTGTCTACATACCAAACTAGCGCTTTGTTGTCCCACCTAATGAGTAAT
>JBKQTH010000059.1:0-4757 GCA_052143275.1 Ktedonobacterales bacterium
ACGGGAACGGGGGGTAGCGTGGGACTCACTTGGGTTGCACGAAGGGGAAGATGCGATGGCCGAGCCTGACTTTCTGATTGCCGGGGCGGGACACAACAGCCTCATCACGGCCGCGTATCTGGCACAGTCGGGGATGCGTGTCCACGTGCTGGAGGGACACGAGCGGATCGGGGGGGACACCATCACCGAAGAGTTGACCCTGCCCGGCTTTCATCACGACTCGTGCTCCAGCGCCCATGTCTTGATCCAGTCGAATCCGCTGCTGCGCGAGAACGAGTTGAACCTGGATCGCTATGGACTCGAATACCTCTACCCTGACCCGGCAGTCGTCATTCCGTTCGCCGATGGCGAGAGCGTTACGATGTATCGCGATCGGGAGCGGACCGCGGCGGAGTTTGGGCGCTACTCGGCACGCGACGCGCGGGCGTATTTGGAGCTGCTGGACGACTGGGACACGGTCAGGGCGACGGTTAATCGCGGCAACCAGCAGGCGCCGGCTCGGCCCAGCGAGATGCTGGCCGCGGTGGAAGCGACGCCCAAAGGCAGTGAGATGGCGCGGGTCCGTGCGGCATCGGCGGTGGATGTGGTGTTCGAACGCTTCGAGCATCCGCATGTGCGGGCCTTCTTGTTGTGGATGGCGATGATGACCGCGCAACCCATCGATCGGCCATATACCGGCTTCCTGCCATTCTCGCTCACGGCGGGGCGGCAAGCATACAGCTGGACAACGCCACGAGGCGGCTCCGGGATGCTGCCACAGGCACTGGCCGCGCTGATCACCGAACGAGGCGGTACGATTGAAACGGGGTGTTGGGTCGAGCAGGTGCTCGTGGAGGACGGACGCGCAGCGGGGGTGCGCCTGCGTGACGGCCGGACCTACCGAGCGCGCCGAGGCGTCGTCTCGACGATCCACCTGAAGCACCTTCCTAGCGTCATCGGCGTGGAGCACCTGGGCGACGAATTCATGCGGGGCGTGGAGCGCTGGCGGGCAGGCATTACTTTCTTTGCCACCCACTACGCGCTCACTGAAGCACCGCGCTACCGCACCTACGACGGCAAGGGTACGTGCAGCGTGGCGATGGGCGCGGCGGGCTCGCCAGAGAACCTGGTGGCCGCCTGCACCGATTTCCGGGCCGGGCGACTGCACCTGGATGATCCGATGCTGCTGTGCGTGTGCTCCAGTGTAGTAGACCCGACCCGAGCACCAGCGGGACGGCACACGCTCAAGGTGATCAGCTATCTGCCCTATGAGCTGCCCGAAGGCCCGGCGCACTGGGATGACATCAAGGAGCAAGTGTCGCGCCGTTTACTCGAGCACCTACAGACACTGACCCCGAATCTCACCGACGACGTAATCTTGGCGAAGCATGTCGAGAGTCCGCTGGATCTGGAACGGCGTAACCCGCACAACTGGCATGGGGGCTGCCACGGTGGCGACCAGGATCCAGCGCAGGAGGGTTTCCTGCGGCCGATGCCGGGCTATTCACAGTATCGCTCGCCGGTGCAGGGGCTGTATCTCACGGGAGGTTGTACGCACCCGGGCGGCTCGGTGTCGGGAGCAGCTGGACGCAACGCCGCACACACCATTCTGCGGGACCTGGATATGATGGCCGCGTTGTAACTTCGAACCTGAATTCGCAGCTGTAGAAGTGCGGCTCCGGATGCTCCAGCCGGTTCTCGGCCATAGCTTGGTACCCATCTACTTTCACGGTGCCGGTCTGGGCAGGCACGGTACGATCATGGAGACAATCAAGCATCTAGTAGCCATCGAGGTCGCCTTTTCGCACATGCTGCGCAACGAGCGTGCCCAGACCGGCAGTGACATACAACAGGGGAAGCTCAGAGGCCATCGCGTGCGCACCCAACTGCAACCACAAACCGGAACCTATCCAGTCTACCTTAGAAGCTGTTCCAGTGTTCGAGGTGCTGGGTGTGGATAACCTCTGGTCGAAGCTTTAGCTTGTTGTGAGCTTCCGTCTGGATTTATTCCCTTACAGACGCACTGGAGTCGATGGTAGACTGCAGCCAGCACTACAAGATTTCCCACGAACTGCATGTTTATGGACAAAGCTCTAGACAGAAAGGTTCCTCCCATGGATGAACTGCTGCACGCCGCCGCCGCACGTGCGATCCGTTATCTCGAGGGGGTTGATGAGCGTAGTGTCGCGCCGTCTTCGGAGGCGATTGCCGATCTCAAGGAACTGGATGGCCCACTGCCGGAAGAGCCAACCGATCCTGCGGAGGTCCTTGCTCTCCTGGACGACTTCGGCTCCCCGGCCACTGTTGCCACGGCGGGTCCCCGTTTCTTCGGCTTCGTCATCGGTGGATCGCTCCCGGTGACGGTGGCGGCAAACTGGTTAGCCGGAGCATGGGATCAGCCCGCCTTTGCGTATGCAGCCTCTCCCGTTGCTGCTACATTGGAAGAGCTCGCGCTGCGCTGGGTCCTCGACGTTCTGGGACTGCCTTCGACCTGTGGAGGCGCATTTGTCACTGGTGCGACGATGGCTAATTTCTGCGGACTCGCTGCTGCTCGCCACCGCCTTCTGGAAAACGCTGGATGGAACGTTGAAGCCGATGGCTTGTTTGGAGCGCCACCGGTGACGGTGGTTGTCGGAGAAGAAGCCCATCCCGCGCTCTTCAAGGCGCTGGGACTCCTGGGTCTGGGGCGGCAGCGTGTGGTAACAGTTCCGGTGGATAACCAGGGACGCATGCGTTCCGACGAGCTGCCGGCGATAAGCGGGCCGACGATTGTCTGCCTGCAGGCGGGTAATGTCAATACTGGGGCGTTCGATCCTGCGCATGAGATCATCCCGCGTGCGCATGAAGCCAGGGCATGGGTGCATGTGGATGGCGCATTTGGTTTGTGGGCAGCAGCAGCACCTGCACGTACCCACCTTCTGGCGGGATACGCCGATGCCGATTCCTGGGCAACCGACGCCCATAAATGGCTCAACGTTCCTTATGACAGCGGTCTGGCGTTCTTGCGTGATCCGGACGCACTCCGTGCTGCTATGTCGACGTCTGCGGCATACCTGCCTTCACCGAGCGAGAAACGCGACCCGGCACAATTTACCCCGGAATCCTCACGCCGGGGACGTGCCATCGAAGTGTGGGCCGCATTGCGTTCTCTGGGAAGATCGGGGCTGGCGAACCTCGTTGAGCGCACGTGCCGCCATGCAGAGCGACTTGCTGAAGGCCTGCGTGCGGCCGGTTACGAGATCCTCAATGATGTGGTCATCAATCAGGTACTGGTATCATTCGGTGATGAGGCGCGAACGAGTCGGGTCGTGACGGCGATTCAGCGTGACGGGACCTGCTGGTGTGGGCCGACGGTCTGGCAGGGGCATTCTGCCATGCGTATCAGCATTTCCTCGTGGGCGACGACGGAGGCCGATGTTGATCGCAGTCTGGCTGCCATAGTCCGCATCGCCGGTGAGCAAGCCGTAGTTTCCTAGATCGTCTCTGCGGAGAGAGTATGCTGGCGGAAAATAATCTCGTTCTCGTGGCTAACTGCTGGTGAAGATGACCTCTGGGGTGAGGCGAGTCTCGATTGCCGATGCTCCATACCTCAATCAGCCGTGCTCGGCACGTCAGCGCAATAGGATAAGAGGCCTTGCATCCAGCAAGCGGGATCGGTTCGCTGTTGCTGACTATCTAGGTGCGTCCAGCCCCGTCTCCGGCTTCTGCGGCTTGTCCAGTGGTCTCCTGCCCGGTGCATGCGCGTGCTGTCTCCACTGATCGCGCGCTAGCTGTGCCTCTGCTCCGCTCCGGACACTAGTGGGGCCGGTGCCAGTAGTGGTCCAGTTCGTAGCCACAGCGCAAGCCAATCTTGACTTGCTTCATTGATGGCTGTCGTAGCTACCGATTCGAGAAGTCAGGACTGCTCCACTGGCGGCACGAGCGCATGACCTACCAAGAGGTGAGACAGTGGCTCGGCCGAAGCAGAGCCTCCCTGCACCGCTGGATCCACGAGGGCAAGCTGACGCCGCTCCCCGAGTGCCAGGGGAAGTCCCGCTGGTTTGCGCGCTCAGCAGTCATGCTTCTGGCACAAGAGCACACCGCACCGTGACGTCGTGAGTGTCAATCAGCCGTTAAAGAAACGCACCTCTGCGGACTAGGGTCTGTCTGACGAATCACGATTGGAGCCAGATGACGATGGAGGCGATGACGACCATCGCGCGATAGTTCGCGGCGCGCTTTTCGTAGCGGGTGGCCAGTCCGCGCCACTGCTTGAGCCGATTGATACAGCGCTCGACCACATTCCGACGGGCGTAGATCGCCTTGTTGAAGGCGAGCGGACGACCAGGCCGAGTCGCCCGCCGGGCACGCTGATCCCTCAGCGAAGGGATCGTGTGCGGGATTTGGCGCTCGCGCAGCAGGCGACGACAGCGCGGGTAGCTGTAGCCCTTGTCGGCAATGAGTCGCGCTGGGCAGGTCCGCGGTCGTCCGCGCCCTCCCGGCCGTGGGACGCGAATTCCGGCAAGCACCGGCTCCAGCTGCGTACTATCGTGGCGCTGCCCGGGCGTGATCACGATCGAGAGCGGTCGCCCTTTCCCGTCGCAAGCCAGATGGAACTTGGTCGTCAGTCCTCCCCGGCTGTGTCCAAGTCCTTCATCAATCGGATGCTGGACCCCCTTGTATATTGTAAAGGACGCTGAAGGGAAATGTTCCCGAAGGTGCCAGTCTGGCGGGTGAGGGTCTGAGGCCCCCCTTTCGGCGCTTCGCGACCGACGCAAAAAGCCGACCCCATCTGCCTC
>JBKQTH010000060.1:0-10398 GCA_052143275.1 Ktedonobacterales bacterium
GTGCTCGCAGCACGGACGCGAACCCTGTCTGTCGGTTTAACTGCGAGCCGCAGAGCTTTGGGCTGGAACGTCACCCAAAGGTGCCTATACATTCGCCGGTATCGTAGTCCGAGCATTCGTTGCCGAGATCGGACTGAGTCTGGTCAGGTTCAGGCTCGCTTGGGTAGAGCTCCCTCACAAGCCCATCCCCTTCTAAGGGGATAGGGTACCTGACTAGTAAGGTAGCTCCATGACCGGCAGGGTAACCGAGAGCTCGGCCTCTTCGTCTTCTTCTTCCCAGCCAGCATCCTGGGCCTCCCGCTCGAACATCTCCGCCACACTGGCTGCTGCCGCGGTCGTCTCCATCTGGAAGCTATCGGCGTAGACGAAGCTCACTATCAGGTGCTCACTCAGTGACGCCTGCGCCATCATATGTATGTGGGGATGTTCCGAGTCGAGCCAGGCGTTGATAGCCTGTTCCATGCGTCCCACATCGTCATCCCAACCGGCGCTGCTGAAGGCTCGAAATCGCTGCATAGTGAAGAGCTCCTTGTGAAGGTCTCTGTCAAGGTCAAAGTAAAGATCAAGTTAGGAGAGTTTGTGTGCTGTTCCTGATCTGCCGGCGAGGCCGGCGACCCAGGCAAAAACCCCGCGCCAGACTCCCAGGAAGACCGCGTTGGCGATGAGAATGACCAGCGCAAAGGACACCGGTATGTTATGGTCCGCAGAGAAGATCCACCGCAGCACCAGCGTGACCGGCCAGGCACAGAGCCAGGCGATCTCGGTTTGTCGCAACATCTTCCCCACGCCGGAGGTGTGAGGCCGGCTAAACGCCCTCAGGAATGGAGCAACCAGGAACCAGCCTGCCGCAAACGGGAAAGCGGTGTAGAGGATGCTGCCCAACGCCGAGATACTGTCGCTATAGCCGTGCGAATTGCGGCCAATCACGGCAAAGGCTATGAATGAGAGCAGGTCGCCGGCGGCCAGTAATACTACGCGGCCAAAGCCTTGGCCGCCGGTGCGTGATGCGTAGCCGGCCACTTCCCGCTGAAGTGGATCCGGGGAGGAGATGGAACCAGTCATGCTACCTCTTCATTGGTGGAGAATGTTTGGCGGGCCCGCACTTTTAGCGGAACAACGCGGCGATGGCGACAAGTACCGCAAAGTGCACCAGGAGAGCAATCGGCACCAGCCAGAGAAATATTTTGAGCCAGGACTCGTCGCTGAACTGCCCAAGGCGGGCGCGGCGTGAGGCTGGAGTGCGGCTGGCGGCCACCAGGCCGACGGCAACTCTGAGCCGGACCGGCGACTGCACCGGCGAGAGCTCCATCTGCTGGTGGACCGCATCGTTGCAAGCCCGGCAGAGAACCCACGACATACGCGGCGGAGGAACATCACCAGTCTCCTCCACAAAAAACAACGATTTCCCCAGTCGCCGGTCGCATATCTGGCAGCGTAATGAGCCACGACGAACGCTTGTCCCCTCCGCAGCAGACCCAACCGCCGCTGATACAGACTCATCCATGCTCGGCCTGACCTTCCCGGCATTCGCTTCCGGTCAGCCTGACCCGGCATGGCACAAGCAACTGCCACTCTGGCCACGCGTGCCACTCAAGCGAGATCAGGTTCAGGCTTCATCACTGTGAATCCGGGTCGGCGAATGCCATCAGAGACCTCTATCGTACTACAAAATATAATAGAGATACCAGGATGATCCAGACCACATCGACGAAGTGCCAGTACATCTCGGCGGCGGTGAGCGTAAAATGTTTCTCCTGAGTGAAATCTCCGCGCAAGGACCGGAAGTAGCAGACGGCAAGGACGAGAACGCCTACGGTAACGTGTGCACCATGAAAGCCAGTCAGAGTATAAAAGTCGGAGCCGTAGATGTTAGTGCTCGGGCCAAAACCGTTCGCGTGGTACTCATAAAGCTGTATGCAGATAAAGGTCGCGCCGAGAAGTATGGTAGGCAGCAACCAGCGCCGCAGACCGGCCTTGTCCCCACGATTGATCGCCAGCATGCCCATGTGGAGCGTCACGCTGCTGGAAACCAGAATCAGGGTATTGATGACCGCCAGAGTCTGATCTACGTGGACAGAAGGCCATGTGCTTCCAGCGCGAACCCGGAGGTAGAGATAGGAGGCAATCAGATTCGCGAAAAACACCGCTTCGGAGGCGATGAAGAAGACCATGCCGTACCAGCCCAGGGGCCGGCTCGCCGCACGGCTCTCACCGGGAGCATGTGTGGTCGGTTGTGTTGCAGTACTCATTTTGGACATCAACTCCTAGCAGCCGCGGCTAGACAGCCACAAGGCTTATCTCTATCTAGATAACCTCTAGGCCCCAGCCAACGGCGCAAATAAATACCATCAAGAGACCCAGCACGATGACCGGCGCCGTGGCGGGAAAGTAGAGCCAGCCGCAGAGTGCCAGGGTCGCGGAGAAGGCCAGCAGCAACGGCCAGTAGCTGGGACCGGGCAGGTGCGGCCCGGCGTGAGCGGCGGCCAGAGCCAGTTCCGGCCCCTTGGCGACGGCAACCACCTGGGGCTGGGTGATGACTCGCACACTGGCGGTGAAGCCGATCGCTCGCATCTGCTGATTGGAGTCGTTTAGATCGCCGTCGTCATTGCGCACCAGTAGCGACTTGACATTCTTGAAGACCCAGAACTGCTCCGCATCTAGGCCTTTGGCAAGAGCGTCCAGCTCACCGTCATGGCGCGTAAAGGTCGCGGTCGCCCCCGATGGATGGGTGTAGACTACCTCATAATTCTCGGGCATAGACTTAGCTCCTCAATCTACTAGGGAACTGGTACCGCTCTCACGCTCCTCCGCTAGGTCACGCACCGTCTCGAGCTCGGTGCGTAACCCGCGCATGCGCAGAGCGATCCAGCCAAGATAGGCAAAAAAGCCAATCCATATCACGGCATAGGTAATGATGAGATAGATAGCGGGAGGAGTATGCATCTTCCGTTCACCTTTCCGGGGGCTACGATTCGATACTACGATTCGATACTACGATTCGATACGCGCACGCAACTCTTGCGTCGCGGCCCGTAGCGTGTGCAGCTTGTACACCTGCACGAGTAAGAAAACGAACAGCAGAGTAAATGTAACCAGCGAGATCATGAGAGCCAGGAGCGCTGGCCCAGGAAGGTCACCCTCAAGCACATACGGAGTGGGGTGGATCGTATTCCACCAGTTGACCGATTCATAGACAATCGGCACGTCGATGAATCCGATGATTCCCACCACCGCCGCCGCGCGGGCTCCGGACTCGGTCTGGCCCATATACGAGCGGAGCAGGAGGTAGCCGACATAGATGAACCAGAGAATCAAGGTGGTGGTGAGCCGGGCATCCCAAACCCACCAGGCCCCCCAGTCGGCCTTTCCCCAGATCGACCCCGAGATGAGCGTCAGCGTGGTGAAGACCACGCCGACCTCGGCGGAGGCCCAGGCTAGGCGATCCCATCGCTCGGCCGAGCGGAGGCGGCCGGTCCGCACCTTTGAGACCGCGCTCTCGATAAGATACAGCACACTGGCAACACCCACGATGAAGAATGCCAGGAAGGCGCACCAGGCAACCGGCACATGCAGGTACAAGATACGCTGGTCGTTGCCGGTAACATCTAGTGGCGCATACATCAGTGCCGCCCAGATCGTCACCAGCATACCAAGTCCGGCCAGGCCCCCTATCACCAACTCGCCGTAGCGGCGTACCGGACCCAGCCAGCGGCCAAGCACCGGGTCGAGCACCGGCTCCACGCGTTCCGACACCGTCACGGCGGCCTGAAGCAGGCGGCTACGCGCCCGCTCTACCGGTGGTGAACTAGCTATACCCATATCGGTTACTCCTCGATCACATACTGGAACATGATCGCCGACAGACTCAAAAAGATGACGTCAAAGGCAATGATGAGGCCGAGCCACGAGACACCGTCTCCAGCGGGACTCACCAGATCCTGTGTCGCGCGTACCGAGCCTATTACTACCGGTACGATCAACGGAAAAACCAGCAGTGGCAGCAGAACTTCACGTGCGCGCGTCGCGGCGGTGATCGCCGAAAAGAGCGTACCGATCGACGCCACGCCCAGCGTCCCAAACACCGCTATGGGTACGATACCCAGTGTGAGAATCGGTAGGTTATACGCGGCGGCAAAAAGCGGAACTGAAATGACTTCGACCACGCCGATAAAGAGCATATTTCCCAGCAGCTTGGCGAAATAGATTGCCTTACGATCCACCGGGCAGACGAGCAAGCGGTCCATGGAACCCTGCTCCTGCTCCACGGCATAGGTGCGTCCCAGGCCCAGAATGCTGGCAAAGACAAATGCGATCCACAGCGCACCCGGCGCCACCGCGACCAAGTTGGTCACTCGCAGATCAAAGGCAAAGTTGAAGACTACCAGAACCAGCACGGAAAAGAGAGCCATTCCCCCCCAGACCTGGCGGGTCCGGAGTTCCAGCCGGATGTCTTTCCAGAGAATGGCCAGCGTCTGCTGCCACAGCTGTAGTAGAGCGCTCATGGAGACCTCCGGCTCGTGTAACGATGGAGGGGTCCACGACGATTCGATCTACGGGCATAGATCTCCGCCAGCGCAGCCACATCCAAACCAGCAGCCGGGCCGGAATACTCGGCGCGCCCCGCTACCAGAACCAGCGCCTCATCGCCCTCCAGGAGTCCTCTCTCAAGCTGGTGAGTGGTGAATATGCTCGAAAGACCGGCCTCTCGGCGCTCCTGCAGTATACCGGCGAGCAGCGAGACGGCATCCGCATCCAGTCCAGTCTCGGGCTCGTCGAGTAGCAGTAGCTCGGGCTCGTGGAGCAGACCGCGTACCAGCGCCAGTCGCTGCACCTGACCACGCGAATAGGTACGCACTCGATCACGAGCCTTGCCCTGCAGCCCCACCCTCTCCAGAAGTAACCAGGCTCGTGCTGGACCGTCCGCGATCCCGTATATGCGGGCAAAGAACAAGAGGTTCTCGAGTCCGGTCAGGTCGGGATAGACCGAGGGCTGGTGCCCAACATAGCCGATCAGCCGGCGAACTTCGGCGGCATCCCGAACGACATCGGCTGAAGCCACAGTGGCCCAGCCCTCCGACGGCCGGGTGAGTGTCGCCAGGATTCGCAGCAGAGTGGTTTTCCCGGCACCGTTGGGGCCAAGCAGCGCCAGCGTCTTGCCACTGGCCAGCGAGTAGCTGATGCCCGAGAGCACCGGACGCAGTTGATAGCGCTTGGTCACGCCGCTTATGCGTACGGCCGACTTCTGCGTCGAGATGGCGGTCTCCGCGACGCTTGCTCCCCCCTCAAGGTTCGCCGGCAGGTTTTGCCCAGATACTTCGCGCACGCCAGGCAGCTCAGGTAGGGATGGTTGGGAGAACGGCTGCACTTTCATGTCCGGCTCCCCGTCTTTACCGGCTGGTCCAGCTGCTCGCCGTCCATCTCCGCACCCCGGCCGGCGGTCTCGGTAGTGTCTGGCGTGCCTTTGCCCTTTGGGAGAAGCAGAGGCCGAAGCTCCGACCGAAGCTGGGCCCATTGCCGCGAGTAGGCGGCCGGTCCAATCAAGCCGGCCGCCCGCTTTTCATCAAGAGCAAGCAGAGCACGTAGTAGCCGCTTACGCTCGGCTTCGCGCACGCTCTGGCGGCGTGACTTGAGTCGCACCGGAGACAGCAGTGAAGCGGGGACCCAGCCAAACGCCACCGCCAGGGCTCCTCGACGAAGGAAGAGCAGAGCAAGGGCGAGCAGCAGCACCAGCAAGCCGATCCCCACCAGCAGCAGCTGGCCAAAGTCCAGGTCAGGGTTCTCGCCTGGAAGCGGCAGATTCCGCAGGCCGAAGCTCAGCTGGGTACCGGAGGCCACATTTGCCGCCGCCAGCACCTGGTATTTGGAACCGTTTGCCGCGAGATCGGGCTTCACGGTAAAGTTGCCGGCGATGGCTCCCACCCGCGTAGGCAGCAGGGCCACGACATTATCGCTAGGATATTCCGCCTTGAACTGGAAGCCATACTGGGTACCGGTATAGGGAATCTTATAGGCAAAGGCATAGGCCGACTGTCCCGGCGGCACAGTGGCGTCGACCCCAAAACCGGTATTCACCTGTATCACCGTAAGGCCGGAGAATCCGGCGCCGAGGGTGAGATCCTGTGCGCCGGCCGGCAGGTAGAAGCGCAGCAAATCGGTGGGAAGTCCGTTGGCGGGCGCGACGCTGGCCAGATACGCCGACTGGCTGTCATTTTCCAGGGTCATGAGCACGGCCACCGATAAGAGACCTGTGGCCTGATCTGGACTGCTAAATAGCAATGTGGTACTGTCGACTTTTATCCCGGCGTCGCTGCTGCTGGTATTGTAGATGTTCAAGGTGACCTGCTGGTTCGAGCCGGAGGTGAAGGTAATGGCGGGGGTCTCGAACTCACCGCCCTGGTAATGGGTGTATACCGCGTAGGTAGTCAGACCGCTGGTGTCCAGCCCGCTAAAGAAGAAGCGTCCCTGGCTGTTGGTGGTAGTGGTGGCGACATCTTTGGCGATGCTCCCGACTACCGCCTGAAGCGTCACCTGCACGTCCGCCACCGTGACGGTATTTCCTTCACCCCTCACCACCACGCCACTTACGCTGCCCGAACCCGTCGGGTCCAGACGGCCTATACCGGCCGCTCCAGCCTGCCCAAAGGCCACCGGAGCCGAGACTACCATTCCCAGCGCCAGAAAGACGCCTACCAGCAGCCCGGGCAGAGTCAGGGCCAGTAGCCGGCGAGAGCCGGCATGTAGAGTGATCGGCGGAAGTTGCCGCAGCATGCTACCCTCCCTTCCGGCGTCGACGCCGTGGCCCGGTAGCACCAGAAGTGGCAGCGCCGCGGCTCGCGGCACGAGTCGGCGCGGCGTTCGCTCTACTCGAGTTCCCGGTAGCTGGGCGGGCGTCCACCGTAGCCACCGCCGCGGAGGGTTTTCTCTCGCCGCCCTTTATCGCCGCCAGCTGCCGCTCGATCGCCGCGTCCAGCTCGCGCTCACGTTCATAGCGAGCCTTGAGTCCCAGCAGCGCGCGCTCCTCGTACCGGTCACGGAGCTGGCTATAATCCTCGGCGTCGAGATTTCCCAGACGGTAGTCAAAATCGACGTCGAGTAGCGCCTGCCGGGCTGCGCTTTCTCGCTCCGACATCTCGCTGGCGTTGCCTCCGGCCAGCGACCAGGTAGCCGGTGCCGCCAGCGATCCAGCCTCACCGTTCCGGTCAAGACCGAGAAGTGGGTAGACTACGAGCGCCAGAGCAGTTAGGCCCATGAGCGCGGCAATCAGGAGTAAGATCATACCGGCCGCCTCTCCTTCAGCTCCGCAACCGGACCTTCTCGACGCTGCAAGCCATAGCTCTTCCGGTGGCGATAGCCCTCCTGCTCGTCCAGCTCCGCCAGTAAAAGCGCACGGTAGCGCTCGCGCTCTTCTGGGGCGAGGCCGCCGGCGCCTGTATGCCTGGTAGTCTGGGTCTGGCCCGCGGTGGCCGTGGCTGGTGACTGGTTCTTGCGAATCTCGACTACCACCGAGACCAGCATGTAAAGACCAAGCAAGAGCGCCGCCAGAGGCCCCAGCCAGATCAGCAGGCTAAAACCGGAAGTCGGCGGCGATTCCAGTATCGTGTCGCCATAGCGCGCATGGAAATATTGGATCACTTGCGGCTCGGACATACCCTGGCTGAGCTGCTCATGAATAAGCGAGCGCATCTCCTGCGCCAGCGGCGAGGGGGCATCGGCCACCGACTCGCCATGGCAGACCGGACACTGCAGCTGGCTGGCGACGTCATAGGTTCGCTGGTCAAGGGTCTCCGGCCGCGAAGCTCGCACGGCGGTGACCGTCCAGATCACCGCTACCACCAGCAGCAGCCCAAGACTGAGCCAAAACGTCGGCTTGCGTACGATCCGCATGCTCGTCTTCATAATCTCACCCCCGCCGTCGCACCACTCCTGCTCTCGGCAAGCTCCTTCTCCCTGTACGAAGCTGTGCCGTCAGTTTCCAGTAAACGCGAGCCGGGTCGCGGCGCCTGAGGCCACCAGCAGATGACGCCTCCGAGAAACATGAGGATGCCGCCGAACCAGACCAGCGGTACCAGCGGATTGATGAAGACCTTGAGCTGCGCGCTGGAGGTTCCCTCGTAGCCGGAGAGGAACACATACAGGTCGGTCACCCCGGTGGTGGTAATGGAGACGACACTGGTCGGCGTGCTGGCGAAGCCGGGGAAGATTTTCTCACCGGGATAGATGTCCGCCAGGTGATGCCCGTTATATGAGACGGTGAAATGGGTCAGGATGACCTGAACCGAGTTTTGTACGGTGCCGCTGATGCCGTCATAGGTAATCCGGTAGCCGCCGACGCTGGCGCTACCGCCCTTGGAGAGCGACATATCCTGCTCCACCTGGAAGAAGTGGGAGCCGATGACGCCAACCGCGAGAATTATCAGACCCAGGTGCACGAGATAGCCGCCGTAGCGCTGCCGGTGACGAGAAACCAGCATGCCGGCGGCGCGTGGATAGGACTCGCCGTGCTTGTGCCGCACCCGGATACCGCGCCAGAGTTCATAAAAAATGGTGGCGGCGGAGAATGCGCAGATGCTGAATCCAATGTTGGCCATAATATTGGTGACACCGGCCAGCGGCAGTATGATGGCACAGAGCGCGGCAATTAGGGCCGGCCAGCGGAAATTCCTCACCATGCTCTGCCACGATGCCCGCCGCCAGGCCAAAAGTGGCCCGATCCCCATGACCACGATGAGTGCCAGAAAAAGCACCCCGTCAGTGACGTTGTAGAAGGATTCCCCAACCGTCATGGTCTGGCCGCGAAACGTTGCCGATAGTATAGGAAAAATCGTGCCCCAGAAGGTGGCGAAGGCGATACCGGTGAGTAGCCAGTTGTTCAGCAGAAAGCCGCCTTCACGAGAGACGAAGGAGTCCCACTCCTGCTCCGGCTGTAGCCGGGGCAGCCGATAGGCGAAGAGGCCGATGGAGACCGCCAGAATGACCGCCAGGAATCCCAGGAAATAAGGGCCGATAGACGAATAGGCAAATGAGTGAACCGAGTTGATGATACCGCTGCGTACCTCGAAGGTCCCAAAAATGGAGAGGGCAAAGGTGGCGATGATCAGGGCTAGATTCCACACCTTGAGGGTCCCACGCCGCTCCTGCACCATGGTCGAGTGCAGGAAGGCGGTGGCGGTAATCCAGGGGAGCAGCGCCGCGTTCTCCACTGGATCCCAGCCCCAATAACCTCCCCAGCCCAGCACGTGGTAAGACCACCAGGCACCCAGCAAGAGCCCGGCGGTCTGGATGCTCCAAGATGCCAGGGTCCAGCGCCGTATCGCCCGCAGCCAGCCGCTGTCCAGTCGCCCGGTAACCATGGCGGCGACTGCGAAGGCAAAAGGTATGGCAAAGCTCATGTAACCCATGAGCAGAACCGGCGGATGGATCAGCATGCCCGGATCCTGCAGCACCGGATTCAGGCCGGCTCCGTCGGCGGGGGTCATCCTAGAGCGTACGAACGGCGTTGCCGCGAAGTTGAGCAGCAAGAGGAAGAAACCGTCGATGGTCATGAGCACCGCCACCACAATGGGCATGAGGCCGGCAGGCGCACGGCGATGCCCCAGGACGGCAATCGACGAGAAGACCGAAAGCATCAACGCCCAGTAGAGCAGCGAACCTTCCTGGCCGCTATAGAACGCGGCCACGGTGTAGTACCAGGGCATCGCTCGGCTGGAGTGGGCGGCTACATACTCCAGTCCGAAGTCACGGGTGAGAAACGAGGCCGCCAGCGCGGCGGAGGCGATGATGAGAAACGCGGCTACCGCCAGCACCGCTCGCCGGCCGCTCGCCTCCAGCGGCGGCCGCTTGAACCTGGCGCCCAGCACCGAAGCCACGATGGCGAAGACGGCAAAGACCAGAGCAAGCAGCTGGGCAATCATGCCGATGTCGGAGAAATGCATGAGAGGCTCCCTACTGGCCGCTGGGCGCCGGCGTAGCCGCCTGGAACTTGGAAGGACATTTGGTAAGGAGATTGTCGGCCTGGAAGACGCCGTTGATCCCCAGCTTGCCCTCTACCACTACCTGTGCACCTGACTCGAAAATATCGGGAACGACGCCGTTGTAGACCACCGGCATCGCCGTGGATTTGGCGTCGCTGATCTTGAACTGCACCACCTGGGTGGCGTTGTCCTTCTCAATTGAATTGGCCACGACTATCCCGGCGACACGGACGGTGCGAGCCGAGCAGGACGCGCACGATCGTAGCTGGCTGATCGTCATGTAATATTCAGCGGTAGCCCCGGTATTGGCCAATACCAGGTACAGCACGGCGCCGCCGATTGCCAGGCCAGCTACGACAAAGCTCCAGCGCATCTTACGGCGCCGGGGGCGCAGCGGACGTCTGGTCTCCAGCCGGTCGGACCGGTC
>JBKQTH010000061.1:0-12344 GCA_052143275.1 Ktedonobacterales bacterium
GTGTTACGGTGAAGCGCGCGATAGACAATGCCCATGGAGCCACGCCCAAGCTCAGACTTAAGGATGTAGTCGCCTAGCTGCTGCCCAATTAGTGACTCCACCTTTTACCGTCCCTCTGAAAGTGCAATCCGTCTGAATCCATCTATGCCGTTCTACACATGAGATGTCTCACCAGTAGTAACGTTGTATGCCCGCAACTGTCACCGCCGGCTGACTCTTGGCTGATCCCTTGCCGCTATGGCCTATTTCTCGGCTTGAACTCCTGTTGCAGTGCCTTGACAACCGAGGCGTCCATCGAGGTGCTCTGCTCGCTAGCTGGAAATTTTCGGTTACGGACATCGTTCATGTAGGCAGTGGCGGCCTCACCCATACGTTCGCCGAGCTCAGCATAGCGCCGAGTATGGCGCGGGGTAAAATCGGGAAACATGCCCACGATATCATGAAGTACCTGCACTTCGCCATCGCAATCCGGCCCAGCCCCTATACCTATGGTTGGGATCGTTGTTTGCCCAGTCACGATGCGGGCCAGTTCTGACGGTACCAGCTCCAGTACCACCGCAAACGCCCCAGCTTGTTCCAGTGCGAGCACATCCGAGATCAGCGCGCGGGCAGCCTGCTCCGTCTTACCCTGTACCTTAAAGCCACCGAAGACATTTACCGACTGAGGAGTCATGCCGACATGTCCCATTACCGGAATGCCCGCCTCGGTCAATAGTCTGACATTGGTAGCACTCCGCACCCCGCCTTCAAGTTTCACTGCCTGAGGTTCCGCTTCTTTCATGAGGCGAGCTGCGTTCCGCAGGGTTTCTTCTGGACTGACCTGGAATGTGCCGAAAGGCATATCCGCGATAATCATGGCATGTTCGCTGCCGCGTACGACTGCCTTGGTGTGGTGGATAATATCTTCGATGGTGACGGGAAGCGTAGAGTTATAGCCAAGCATCACCATGCCCAGGCTATCTCCAACCAGCAGCAGCGGCACGCCGGCGGTATCTAGTATGCGGGCGGTGGCATAGTCATAGGCGGTAAGCATTGCGATACGCTCACCGTTAACTTTCATCTGTCGAACTTGATCGGCGGTAATACGCGGCATGAGATGGCCTCCCGAAACATTGCTGGCAGAACTTGGCTGCAAGGTAGGTATGCGCCATACTGTGCCAGATATTGTAAGCCGACCTCTCGGGTGTTGTGCCAGTCGCGCGGCGTATTTAGCAGCCGGCTTCACTCGAGAGGGACTGTGTCAACGTCAACACAATACGACAGAAGCGCAGTGCGGCCGCCGCCGAAGTAAGTTGATACTCCTGGCGAGCATCTTCTTGCTGCTTACCGGTTGCTTTAGACAACACTCTATGAGGAACCGGACGAGTCAGGGCCTGCAGAATAAAAATAACGTCGTCGCGCAGTGCGCTTTCGAGACATCCCTTTTCCGTGAGGCTTATGACTCGAGTCACGGTGGCTTCTATTTCGCTTCTTACTGCGCTAACTTCGTCGCCGTCGTCCACCGGTTCTTCCGCAATCAAAGGGCCCAGCTCCCAGGGTATGTCTGACTCAGCCTCACTAGAAATCGGCCTTTTGTCTGCCGAAGCCTGTCGTGCAAGTCCTGAGGATCCCGGCCGTTCATCATCCTGCAAGTTATTGAGATCCTGTGAGTGATCAAGCGTGACTTTCAGCTGAGTAAGCAGGATTTCTAGCTCTGAACGCCAATCTGGCATACTAACCTCTCAGCCTTCTATTTCTCCTAGATCTCACCGGACAGCTGATGGCTGGTAGACTTTGTACACCCGAGTCAGTGTGGCGCTATTCTAACATAGCGGCTACCGGCTGTCGAGCCGGTAAGATTGGGCGGACCTGCCCGAGATCGATGGGAAGAACCTAGGCAGGAAGAAGCTTTGGCAGGTATAGAAGCCTGGTGAAAGACGCGAGAGAATCCGTGTGACATCTGCTTGACAGGGGTCCTGGAGGCAGTTATACTTTAATAGAACTTATGTTCTAATTAGGCTCTTCAAGGGCTCTTTACTTGACACCAGTGATGGGCTGCAGCAATACTAACGTGCTGTGTGGCATTAGAGCGTATCTGCATGGCTCATGAGTCATTACATATAGCGAGGTAGGAACCGATCGATGCATAGCGTGTATGGGGTGGCGAATTGCAAGGGAGGACAGGGTAAGTCAACCACAGTGACAACACTGGCGCGGCTCTCTGCCTTCTACGGCGCTCGAGTACTGGTCATCGACCTGGCACAGCCAGGTACCGCAACCTCTTCTTTACGCGATATCTGGCCCGATGCCGAGCACGGAGATCTTTCCAGTGCCATGCTCTCGTTCCAGATGTTGCCGCCTGGTAGATTACCATCGACTGAGCTGGCATCAGCCGCCCTGGAGGCGGTAGCTCTACCGGTGGAGCTCGTATCGCAGCCAAGTTGGTCCGGCGGTTCAGTTTTGGTCTTCCCCTGGGATGAAATGCAGGGTGACGCGGCCGCTCATCTCCACTCCGAGCGAGTGCTCGAGGGCATCATTCGGGCTCTCTCATTGCAGATCGACTTGACGTTTATCGATTATCCCGCCGAGGGCGGTCCGCTACTAACCAACGCACTCGCCGCTTCGGATCGAGTGATTGTGCCGCTTGTTCCGGAGACGCCGGCTCTCGAGGGGCTGGAGACCATGCTGCGCCTGCTAGCGCGTGCGCGTGAATCCGGGCATGATGTCAGCCTGGCTGGTATACTTCTTACTCGCTGCGACCAGAAGAATAAACGCGTATTCGAAGTGGTGCAGACTATACGGCAGTCCGGGGAAGTAGCGGGAGAACCGCTTGGGCGCCGTCTGTTCCCCTATGCCGTACGGCAGAGTGAGTTTTACGAGCAGGCGTTCCGCTCTGGAGAACCTATCTGGGAACGTACGCAGGATCATTCGCAGTGGGCGGCGTATGTCCTGTTAGCTGAGCAGATTCTGCGCGAGTCGGGCCTCGGGCAGTTGACCGAAGGGCGGCGCGGTCCCACTTTGATGCCGCCCGAGACGAAAATATTCGATGTATCGGCGCTTCTGCCATCGAGCAGCGATGTCATGCTCAGCGACTTCCTGAAGAGCCATGCCGTTGCTCCAATTTAGAGCGGCACTCTCATTCACACCGTACATGCGGCTACCGAATATACTATCTGCTTACCTGTTCAAAGCCGCCAAGAATATACTGGTCGGGTAGCTGCTAGGCTCCATCCCGCGGGATGGAGCCTAGCAACAACCTGTGGCTTGACCTGAGGTGGACATGTTTTTGGATCGGCAGGAGAGGCAGCGTGGCAGAGCATCCGGGATTGCGACAATCGATTCCGCCACTCGTGATAGGCTTTATTCTACTTGCCTTCACCGTCACCGGTTTGGCTGCCGGCGTAGGTGCTCGCCACCTGGTTGATGGACTAGCCAGAAGCAGCCCCTCGCCCAATTCACATGCTGAGCAAAGTGCCTCCGCTACCCGTACCGCCAGCGTACAGCCCACCGCTGCCGCTCAGCTAAGCCCATCAGTGGAAGCCAGCGAAACGGCGACTACGGGCGCCGGATATACGGGCTTCACGCTGAGTGTGAGTGTCTCACCTGCGGTGGTGGCTTCCGGACAGCAATTTACCGTCACTGCAGTCGTTGTCGCTCACAATCATGTCAGCCGACTCAGTGGCGTGCCCTGTACGCTGGTATCGCTAGGTAGTGGGGCGTTCCCCTTCACACCGGCTCCGCCAGCGAAGCTCTCCGATGCTCAGGGAGAGGTCTCCTGGCCTTTGAAAGCGACTACGGCCTCAACGGGAACCTACACATTGCAGGTGGAAGGCACGGGAAGTCTCGAGTATTACTATGATGTCGACGTCACGGTTCAGGTCTCCGGCTAGCCGGCTCACCCCATTAGAAGCGTATGGATCCGGCGGATATCCACTGATGTACCTACATGAGCGCGAGGACCCCCCAAATCAACGCCTCCAATCGCTCACCGGCACCTTCGGCAACGGAAAGGACCTCCGCGTGGCTGGGCTCGGGCGCCAGGTCGCTCTCCACCGCTAAAGCAATGTTGGTGATACAGCTGATGGCCAACACTCTCACGCCCATGTGTCTGGCGGCAATGACCTCGGGAACGGTAGACATTCCTACCGCATCCGCGCCAATGGCACGCAGGAACCGGAGCTCGGCAGGTGACTCGAAACTGGGTCCGCTAGTCATCGCATACACGCCTTCGTGAAGTGGAAATCCCAATTTATCCGCTATACCCCGAGCATCGGAGCGGAGCGCCGCGTCGTAAGAGCCGGTCGTGGCTGGGAAACGCGGCCCAAGCTGCTCATCATTTGGACCCATCAGTGGATTGAAACCCGCCAGTGTCGGAAGACCAATATGGTCCGAAATCAGCATGAGGTCGCCAGCCTGCTGCCCAGGGGCAAGACCGCCTGCGGCATTGGTGACGACCAGGATTTCTATACCGAGTTGCCCTAAGGTCTGGGTAGGAAGCGCTACCTGCTGAGGTGTATAACCTTCATATAGGTGAAATCGCCCCTGGAGCGCCGCGACTACGATACCGCTTAGCCCTCCCAGTACCAGACGACCGGCGTGTCCCACGACCGTTGCTTCAGGAAAGTGCGGTATATCAGCATAGGGAATCTCGGTAGCTGCATCAATGTGCTCGGCCAGCCCTCCCAGTCCGGTTCCCAGTATCAGCCCTACTCGCGGCGAAGGCGAGAAGTGCTGGCGAACGTACTGCGCTGCATCTCTCGCCTGCTGGAGTGTGGGCAGCAGCTGCGGCTCCGGTAACGGCTTCGACCGTGACATAGGTTGCAATCTCCAAACCTGGGAATGAGTTCGGCAAAACCGATCTCCGCCGAGGTAAGCGGAAGGCCAGCCTGAGCCAGAGCGGCTCACTCCCCAAGTCTTACGCCTGGAGGACGCCCGTCGCTAAGGTACGGTTACCAACTGTTGCACCCGTCGCATCTGTTTGTAGACATGTGTGGTTGAGATGTTGGCGTGACCCAGCAACTCCTGGACGGAGCGAAGCTCCATTCCGCGCCCAAGCATATCGAGGGCAAACGAATGCCGTAACGTGTGCGGTGTGATGTGCGCGATGCCTGCTGACCGTGCGTAGCCCTTGATAATGAGCCAGAAGCCCTGCCGGGTCAACCGTTGTCCGTGGTGATTAAGGAAAAGCGCTGCTTCATTAGGCTGGCGAAGCAGAAACTGGCGGTAGCCATCCATATAGACGCTTAAGGCACTCTGAGCTGGCAATGAAAGCGGCAAAATGCGCTCTTTGTGGTTATGGCCGCTGCACCTGACATGTCCACGGGCAAGGTCTACGTGCCCCACATTGAGTGAGACCAGTTCAGTTACCCGCATGCCGGTGGAGTAAATCGTATGCAACATGGCCAGATCGCGCTGCCCAACACCAGATGTTGCCTGTACCACAGCAAACAGACGCTCTACCTCCTTGGGATTGAGGGCGTGCGGCAGGTCTTTTTCTACCTTTGGCGCCTGCATCTCTTCGGATAGATCAATCTCTACGAAGTGGTTGTTTTGCAGAAAATGAAAGAATGACTTCAACGCTGCGACCTTACGGGCAATTGATGTAGTGGCGTACTGGCGCTCTCGCAAGTGGAGAGCAAAATCGGTAATATCTACAGAAGTAACCGCTGTCCAGGTACTAATATCACGCTGCTCAAGAAAGCTCATCAACTGCCTCAGGTCGGTCCGATAAGCACCAAGTGTGTTCTGACTCGATTTCCGCTCGGAGGCCATGGCGATTACAAACTCCTGGATTACATCATCCATAGTGCGTTCTACTCGCCTCACTTCTCTATCCAAATAAAAGCCTCTATAGAATAGCTCCATTATACCCCTGGCATGCTGCCCGGCACAATGAAACTATGACTGCTGTAGTGTTCCATAATGTTGGCCGGGCGGCGCCGAAGATCGCCACAGATCACCCCTGGTTCAAAATGGCTATGGCTAGTAAGGCCTTTCGCCTTGACCACTGACGGGCGCAGCTATATTATGGTCACCAGGAATAGTCACTGGTAAGCGTGCCGCCTGGCTATGGCTGGACAGCACGCGATTCTATTGGTAGTTAGGAGGCAGACCGGCCATGTGGAACGATCCGGACCAGACCCCAACTGATCCTTATAATCCTTATAGTCCCCGTAATCCTAGTAACCCGTATCACAGCGATTCCCCTGGACCATATTCGAAGCCACAGGCTCATCGACCGGGCAGGCCGGTCGATCCCAGTAGCATGCCGACTGATCCCGAGACCGTACCTGGAGTCAGTCCCGGTTCTCAGCAGACAGGCTATCCTGAGGCTTATCCGACTCCGGCGCAGTATCCGCCCCAGTATCCTGGCGGGCGGCCACCACGGTGGCCTACACCCCAGGGGCCGGGCAATCCCCCGCCACAGCCTCGTGTCCCTTCTCCGCCGCCGGCCTCGTTTCCACAGCGTCAGGGCATGTACCAGCCTCCTGCAGTTCCCCAATACCGCGGTGACAGCTCAGCCTTACAACCAGCCGACCCCGGCGCACGCCGATCTCCGGCTGGCCGCTCACTGCCACATCTGCCAGTTGCGCATATCATTCTGGTGCTAGGGGTTCTGGCGATGGGTCTGGCTCTTTCCCAAGTATGGGGCGTCAATGCTAACGGAAGCGCCGTCTATATTCGCGACTTTACCAATGCGCGCATTCAGAACCAGACCAATGTCGATACAGGAATGCTGGCTACGCAAACGGCAACCTTGCTGGTAGCAGCAGTCGCGATACTCTCAGCGGCTTTGATCTTGTTTAATCTCCTGATTACTGCAGTGAATAGGATCTTTGGTATACTGGGCCTCTCCGGCTGCGCCAGTTTGCTCTTCTTCCCATTGCTATGGGGCGCAGCACTTTTGCTATCGTTGGCGCTACTGGCCTCCGCTGGCTTCGCCGGCCTTAGTTATCTGAGCCAGATCCCTTTCGTAAGCGAGCATGGGCTGGCGATCTCACAGGTGGTCCAGTATGGAATCGGATTCTATGCCTGGTGCGCCGGCATAGTCGCGGTCTTTATCGGGATGCTCGGTCAACTGGCATTGCGGCGCCGTTGAAGCGGAAGCTTTATCCTCCTCCAGCAACGCCGGAAAGAAGGCTGAGGATCAGGATGAGGAGAACCAGCGTCGTGATCGCGACATAGAGCCGGTCCTGGCTGATAGCGAAGGCTACGATAGATACCGCTACTCGTACCACCGGAGTGGCGAGTAATATTACCAGACCTAGAGCTACGATAGCCACAGGATCAGCATGGGTCAGACCAAACCAGATAGTGGGGATGCTGCTCGGATAATTCCGACCTCCAGGATAGATCAGCCGAGGTGACGTAGCCAAGTAGTAGGCGACAACGCCGATGCTTATAACGATAGCGCTAAGGATAACGCCGCCCCGCAGCACCGAACTGATGATGAGCTCGGAGCGGCGAGCAACACTGTTCTCGCTACTAGCTGAAGAAGGCACGCCGGTCACGCCCTCAGGACGGTCGGCCATGTAGAGTTCCCCTGTCGTCCACTGTCGTCCCGTTTTCCGCTTAGTTCGCCGGCCATAAGCCGGCAAACGTATCACGATCATAGTACGTAGATCTTTGTGAAGCGTACCATAGCGATCCACAGTGCCGCCAACGTGATCGCATGCGATCTAACTCGCCGGCGGCCGACTCAGCTGACAAAAAGATACAGGCAGGTAGCGAACTACCTGCCTAATACTATTGTGGACCTACACGCGTAATGGCCAGGAAAGCCGGGTCATGCCGCTTGCTTTGCGCCACCGCCCATCATCAAAATGACCACTCCAATAATCAGCAATACGGCTCCGACTGCGCCGATGATCACGCTTGCATGCGCGCTTGATCCCGTGAAGTGTAAGGCAAAGTGATTAAGCAGGCCGGCCACCACGACGAGTATCCCCACAATTGCCAGAACGATGCCCACAGAACGCATACTTTCCTCCTGTGTGTTGATTACAGTGACTGGAAGACAACGTGCTGGGAAAGCTAATGTCGCAGCCAGACAACAATGGTACCTGGCTGAGGCGAGTATAGCGGTAAGCGGCCATTCTGTCAACGCGCATTGCTGCTCTAACAGCCTTTGGCATATACTGCCGGAATGGCACCCGAGATCCGCTACTCTCTCGGAGCTGGAGATCAAGGACATGGCGCAAGAACGACAGGCGAACACAGGACAGAAAAGAGAGTCTATAACCTCGCTTATCGAGCGCGCCCGCCGCGTTCTACTTCACGAGCAACGCACCGGCCACGCCGATATCGCCGTAAAGCCTGGTGGCATGACCGCCTTCATAACCCACTGGAGTAAAGAAATGGCAGAGGCTCGCGCCAGCGATGTCGGATCGCCGGTGGCCTCAGATTCGACTCTCGCCGGCAATCCGTTGGAGCGTATGCTGGTGGAGCTCTTTGTTGGCTACCAGTCGCAAGACCCCATGAGGCGGGCTGCCAACATACGCTCGGCGTTGGCTCTGCTCGACCGGGCCCAACCCAGGGCGATGAGAGCCGTAGCTAAACCACCAAATAGGCCCGGTCGATCCAACCCGGATGATGCCAAGGTCTTGCCCCTTGCCTCTCCACTGCCGGCGTCGCTAAATCTGCCTGTGCCTCGCGTGTCAAGGATAGACGAGACGTTTACCCCGCCTCCGCGAAAACCCGAAAATGAATATCTGTTGCAGGCTCCAGTTACATCGATACCCGGGGTAGGGGCGACGCACGCCGAGCGGCTCAGGCGACTAGGCATAGAGACCATAGGCGACCTGCTCTATTCGTTTCCGCGTGAGCATCTGGACTATAGCACTCTGCATAAGATTGGTAGTCTGCCGTTTGGCGAGGTGCGCACGGTAATCGGTTTGATCTGGGAGGTGGAAAATCAACGCACCGGCGGTGGGAAAGTTCGAACGGTCGCGCGCATCACCGACGAAACTGGCGCCATACGGGCAACCTGGTTTAATCAGCCCTATCTCAAGAAACAACTCACTCCTGGAGCCTACATAGTGGCTACTGGTACCAAACTGCGATTCGGAAACCGCGTCGAATTCAGCGTCCGTAGTCATGAGATTCCTGAGCAAGGCGATCTCATCAATACCGGTAGACTGGTGCCGGTCTACCGATTGACCGAGGGGCTAAGTCCCAAGGTCATGAGGCGCTTCACCAAGTGGACGGTTGATCACTGTGCCACGCTGGTGCCTGAATATCTGCCTGTCTCTCTGCGATCACGCGCTGGACTAGAGGTACTGCCGCAGGCCATTGCCCAGATGCACTATCCCGATGGTGCCGCCTCGCTTCATCTCGCGCGTCGCCGGCTGGCCTTTGACGAGCTGTTCTTGATGCAACTCGGCATGCTTACCAGGCGAGCCAATCGTCTCGCAGGTCCGCGGGCGCCGTCGCTCTCGGTGCCTGAGTCGCTGATTTTCCTGGATAGCCGCGGTGAGCCTGATGTTGTGGCGCCAATTTCGCTGGGCAAGAGCCTTTGGTCCTTGACCGCTGCGTGCTTCGAGGAGAGTCTGCCATTTCGTTTCACTGGAGCGCAGCGAAAGGCCATACGCGAGATAGTCGCTGATTTGCACAACCCTGAGCCCATGACTCGCCTCTTGCAAGGGGATGTCGGCTCCGGAAAGACAGTAGTAGCTGCCGCTGCTTTACTGGTTGCGGCCGCCAACGGCTACCAGGGAGCTCTGCTGGCCCCGACCGAGATTCTTGCGGAGCAGCATTTCCGCAGCCTGGCGAACTTGCTTTCACCGTTTGGGTTGCATGTAGTTCTTTTGACCGGTCGCCAGCGCGCCAAAGAGCGCCTCGCTGCGCGGGACGCGCTGGCAAATGGAGAGGCGGCTCTGGCTATTGGCACCCACGCGCTGATACAGGAAGATGTGGTCTTCAGGCATCTGGCGCTGGCTATCGTTGACGAGCAGCATCGTTTTGGCGTTGAGCAGCGCGATTCGTTGCGTGAGAAGGGTTACAATCCTCATATGCTGGTGATGACGGCTACGCCCATTCCTCGTACCCTCGCGCTAACACTCTATGGAGATCTTGATATATCGGTGCTGGACGAATTGCCTGCCGGCAGACAACCCATCATTACGCGCTGGCGAGTGGGCGGCCAGGTCCAGGAAGCTTACCGCATGGTTTCCGAGGAGGTCGCGGCTGGACGCCAGGCGTATATTATTTGTCCATTGGTCGAGGAGTCGGAGGCGCAGGAGGCAAAGTCAGCCATCGCAGAGTATGAAAGATTGAAGAAGAGCGTCTTCCCTGATCTGCGGCTAGGACTCGTGCATGGCCAGTTGCGGCCGGCGGAAAAAGATAGTGTGATGCGCGCATTCCGCGATGGTGTAATCGATGTATTGGTGGCAACGGCGGTAGTCGAGGTCGGCGTGGACGTACCCAACGCCACAGTCATGTTGATCGAGGATGGCGATAGGTTTGGGCTTTCGCAGTTACACCAATTCCGGGGGCGGGTGGGCCGCGGCGAGCATCAGTCGTACTGCTACGTCTTGAGTAAGGAAGCTAGTGGGCTAAAGCATGAGCGTCTCAGTCTGTTTGAACAAATCAGTGACGGCTTCGAGCTAGCGGAGAAAGACTTGCAGTTGCGCGGGGCAGGCGACTTCTTTGGCACGCGGCAGAGCGGTCTTCCGGAACTCAAGGTTGCGGACCTTGCCGATACCCAACTGCTGGCCGAGGCCAGATCTCAGGCTGAATGGCTGTGGCAGCAGGATCCATTTCTGCGAGACCTGGAACATGCTGCCCTACGCGAGCGCGTCTACCTGTTCTGGCGAAAGTTCATGCCGCACTGACGTGAAGCCGCGAAGACGGCTTTGACCTGCCTAGCAGGTCCTGGGAATCCCATGCTATACTCTACGTTGAGGAGATAGCCGTATCCTGGGAGAAACCCCGATACATCATGACATCATGAATTTTCACCGTGCTGCCGTCACGAAAGGGATAGTGTGATTATGAGCACCCCGGATACACGCCTGAATCTTGATCCGGACGCCGGTCTTGGCGAGATGTATTTCTCGGAGGAAGCCGAGCCTGATTGGTACAAAACTAATATCCCCTGCCAGGTTGGCTGTCCAGCGCACACCGATGTGGCTAACTATATTGGACTAATTTCGCAGGGACGTTTTGATGAGGCCTATCTCCTAAACCGCCAGTGCAACGTAGTGCCCGGAGTCCTGGGACGTACCTGCGCACGCCCGTGCGAGCCGGTCTGTCGCCGCAACAAAATCGACGGTAACCAGGTGGCTATCTGCTGGCTGAAACGTGCTGCCCATGATCATCGCCAGTACCGGCAGCTACCTGAGCGCCCCAAGATCACCAAAGGCAAGAAAGTGGCAATTGTAGGCGCCGGCTCGGCCGGTATCGCCTGCGCCCGCGAACTAGCGGAGCTGGGGTATCCAGTGGTGGTGTATGATATGTATCCCGCGCCTGGCGGTATGATGGTTGGTGGAATTCCGGTTTGGCGCTTGCCGCGTGAGGTGACGCAGGAGGAATGCGATGAGTACCTCGATGCGCTCGGTATTTCGGTCCAACTGAATACCACGGTTGGCAAAGATGTCCAACTTACCGATCTGCTGCGTGACTTTGACGCGGTATACCTGGGCGCCGGTTGTATGCTATCGAATCCTTTAACCGGCCCAGATAACAAGGAGGTGCCGGGTGCGAGTCTCGAGGGTGTGTTGCCTGGCCTACCCTTCCTCGAGAAGGTGAACTTCGGAGAGCCTGTCTATGTGGGCAAGCGCGTGGCTGTGCTTGGCGGAGGCTTCACGGCAATGGACTGCTGCCGCTCATCGATTCGGTTTGGCGCCGAGAAAGTCTACGTCCTGTATCGACGCTCAAAGGAGGAGATGCCTTCAGACGAGTATGAGGTCGACGAGGCCACTCTGGAGCACGTAGAGTTTATTTATCTTGCCTCCAATGTCGCTATGCTCAGTGAAGACGGTGTACATGTAAGTGGAATAAAGATGATCCGCAACCGGCTGGGAGACCCTGATGCCAGCGGTCGCCGGCGGGCTGTCCCGATCCCGGGTAGCGAATTTGTCCTCGAGGTAGACACGGTGATCTCCGCTTATGGCCAGTACGCCGACACCTCCTGGATTCCGGCCCAGGAATTAGGGCTGGAGGTCAATAGGTGGGGCATACCACTGGTCGACCGCGACACGTGGATGACCAACTATCCTGGACTATTTGCCGGTGGTGACTTTACCGAAGGTTCGCGTAATCTCATCTCGGCGATAGCTGACGGTAAGGTGGCAGCGTCTTCGATGAATCGCTACCTTGGTAGCCCGGATAGTCCGGATGAGGAAGCGGTCGAGATCGAGCTTCCC
>JBKQTH010000062.1:0-4124 GCA_052143275.1 Ktedonobacterales bacterium
CGCTGTGACAGCCGGTACGGTCAGTTGGATAAACTCATCTACAACACCGGCCAGCCAGCGAGCAATCCAGATCCTTACGCCCTTCTCCGGTTCCGTTGACGGACTGGCTCCATATGGTCTGGCGCGAGACGCGTCGCTTTCGCCCATTACTTGGTCACTCTCCCAGACCGGCCAGGGCCCTCGCATGCTACTCGGGTTCACCTGTGGCCAGCGCTCAAATTATAGCTGAAGCGCAGTAGTGAGCAATTATCGTACCCCCGTACTATACAGTACCCCTACTATACAGTAACAGGACCTGAAAACGAATGTGACACGCACTTTCATTCTCAAGTCCGTTATAATTTCATTCCTGATCTGTCATCGTCCATAACAACCAATGCCCATACTGCTTCGGGAGACCAATGTGCTACGATGTTAAGGGCTGAGGGGCCAGCGATGAGGCAGGCCCAAGCCTGTGCAATTACTACGCGAGAGGGTCTGTTGTCGCATGGCTACCATAGATAGCACCTCCACCACAGGAGACACTCGTCGTTCCGCCCGCTCGGCTTCGTCCCGTCGGCGGCCGGCATCTCCTGAGCCTTTAGTCGGCACCGGGCGGCCATCGGTCACGGATATCTGGCGGGCCCAGGAGATAATACGGCCATATATATCCCATACTCCTATCCTAGCATCTCGTACTTTGAGTGCGATGACCGGCGCGAGCATCTTTCTCAAAGCCGAGAATCTACAGCGATCCGGCGCTTACAAGATTCGTGGTGCAACCTATAAGCTCTCCCGACTCTCCGAAGAAGAACGATTGCATGGTGTCATCGCCGCCTCTGCCGGAAATCACGCGCAGGGTGTGGCGATAGCCGCTTCGGCGCTTCAAATACCTTGCACTATCATTATGCCAACCGCCGCACCACTGGCCAAGGTTACCGCAACGCAGGGCTACGGTGCCACCGTAGTGCTTTACGGCGACACCTACGACGACGCCTACGAACACGCCCGCGAACTGGCCACACAGTCCGGCGCCACGTACATCGAGGCCTTTAACGATCCTAGCATCATCGCCGGACAGGGCACCATTGGGCTTGACATCCTGGCGGATCTGCCCGACGTTGAAGCCATCGTGGTGAGTGTTGGCGGTGGCGGACTGATTTCTGGCATTGCTACCGCCGTCAAGGCGCTCAAGCCCTCGGTGCGTATCATCGGGGTAGAGGCCAGCGGTGCAGCTTCAATGCGAGCTGCGCTCGATGCCGGTCACCCGGTAGTGCTGCGTTCGATCAATACAATTGCCGATGGTATTGCTACCAAGGTAGCCGGCAGCCTGACTTTCGAAATTGTGCGTGAGCAGGTGGATGAAGTGATGACTGTGGATGATGAAGAGATCATCCGCGCGGTGCTACTGCTGCTCGAACGCTGTAAGCTACTGGTGGAGGGAGCTGGAGCCGCAGCGGTAGCCGCTCTCCTCTCCGGACGGCTGGATGTGGCCGGAAGGAAAACCGTGGCACTGCTAAGCGGAGGCAACATCGACATGAATCTGATTGGCAAGTTCATACAGCACGGGCTTGCGGTTGCGGGTCGCTATCTTGTCATCCATACCCTGCTTCCCGATCGCCCGGGAGAATTGCTGCGCTTACTGTCCCTGATTGCTGAACAGAAGGTAAATGTGCTGGACATTGAGCATCATCGAACTGGGCCACGCCTCCCAGTCCAGCAGGTTGAAGTCGTCATGACGCTGGAGACACGCGATCGCAGTCACTGCGACAATTTGCTCACGCTACTGTCCCGATGCGGTTACGCGGTGCGCGAGGTAGAGCCTGCCTTTGGACTGGATAGTAGCAGCTACCTAGATGGCTGACGTGGCTCTTTACCGTTTTTTTCACTGAGGCTGAGATAGCGTATAATGCAACGGTATACTGGTAAGTACCCTAGGTATCCCATTCATCAAGCCACATAGGCGAGAAAAGGAGCGCGCCACCCGATGGGTTTCAATATGAAAGCCCTGCAGCAGATGCAGAACAAGATGATGAAGATGCAGGAGGAGCTACAGAACTCTACCTTTGAGGGAACCTCCGGCGGCGGCGCGGTCAACGTCTCCATGACCGGCAAGTTTGAGGTCACCGCCATCAAGCTCGATCCCGAAGTAGTGGATCCCGAGGATATTTCGATGCTCGAGGATCTTATACTGGCCGCCTGCCAGGATGCCTTCGCTAAGGCGACTGAGGCTACTGCAAAGATGATGGAGACACTCACTGGCGGTATGAAGCTTCCCCCTGGGTTCTAGCTGGGGTTCTGGACGGAAATAGTATGCAGACAACAGCAGCGCCGGTGACGGCGCTCATCGAAGAGCTAGCCAAGTTGCCGGGGATAGGTCCCAAGACCGCGCAACGGCTGACATTTTTCATACTGCGCAGCCCGGCGGACCAGGCACGGCGTCTTGCCGAAGCAATCACCCGAGTAAAAGAAAGCACCATTCAGTGCTCTACCTGCTTCAACATTACTGAGACTGACCCTTGCTCGATATGCGCCAGTCCCGAGCGCGACCGCGCTACTATCTGTGTCGTAGAGCAGCCGCTGGATGTACTGGCCATTGAAAAAACTGGTGCGTTTAAGGGTGTCTACCATGTCCTGCATGGTGCGCTCTCACCACTCGAAGGCATCGGTCCCCGTGATCTACGACTCGAAGAACTGGTAGCAAGGGTGATGGGCGGTCATCACCCGCCAGTGCAAGAGATCATTTTGGCAACCAACCCAAACTATGAAGGCGACTACACTGTTGCCCACATCCTTCAAATCCTTCAGGAAACACCGGCGCGCATCACTCGCCTGGCGCGCGGTCTACCCATTGGCGGCGATCTTGAATACGCTGACGAAGGCACGTTAGGCCGCGCTCTCGAAGGGCGCCGCGAAGTAAATGGGTAATCAATCCTCCTACCAAGACCAGTCACGTACTATACGGGAGGGCAAGATGGATGAAGAAAAGGCTGATGAACTGGTGCAGAGGCTGCGTGAACAACGATTGACTACCCTGTCACTGGCGGACCAGATCAAGGACGATCGCTGGCGTGAGTCGGTGCTACCAAGAGATGCATCTCTGCACGACCTTCTGGCAGATGTGCTGGCCTGGGATGAATGGGCAATCGCAGTCTTTGAGATCAGCCTCATCCGTGACCTGCCGACTGCGCTGCAGCAGGCTATGGACGACGCAGATGCTTTCAACCGCCGCGCCGAGGCCCGTTATCGCGGAATCAGCCGTGATGACATGCTGAGCGGTCTGCAATCCGCCAATCCTCGTCTTATTGCCAGCGCCAAGGCCAATGGAGGCACCCTGTGGTATACTCGGATGATCGACGGCCTGATGTTTCCGCCAAACGGCTCTAGCCCATATAAACCTAGCGTCGGCGAGATCCTACGCCTGCTGCGCTGGCATGAATTCGAGCGTGGTAAAGAGATCATGACGGCTTTTGGCATTTCTGCGAAACTCGACGTTGCCTCATAACCTTCCATTTCGTAGGGAAACAGTATAGGACGATGCCCGCCTAGAGGAGTTTTTTTTCCGTTCCGTCGGGGTGGCGCCAGAAGAAGAGAGTGCACGAGCTTGACCTCATTTCAGGGGCAGCGTACAATTTGAATATGTGTTCTATACCAGCCAATTGAAGACATTAAGTCGTTCCCGGTAGTGGCAGAGTTCTTCGCGAGAGATGTCACCATTTCTCGGTAACGGCGCAGGAGGAGATTGGGAGGAGATACAGCATGCCCGCAGATCGCAGCAGCAATATAACCACACTTGCCTATGGAGCCAGCGCCGGTGATCGCGAGAAATCCCTCGAGTTGACGGTATCACAAATCGAGCGCCGTTTTGGCAAGGGCGCAATCATGAAACTTGGCGAGCATCGCGCTCATGTACGGGTTGAGTCCATCCCCACGGGAGCTATTGCTCTCGATCTGGCTCTTGGTGTCGGGGGAATTCCTCGCGGGCGCATCACTGAGATCTATGGTCCGGAGAGTTCAGGTAAGACCACCCTTTGCCAGCATATCATCGCCAATGCCCAGAAGCGAGGCGGCATCTGCGCAATCGTAGACGCTGAGCATGCGCTGGACCCAGCCTATGCCGAGCGCTGTGGCGTCAATATCAACGA